>DFWB01000197.1 GCA_002380675.1 Akkermansiaceae bacterium UBA4145 | reverse complement strand
CCGCTTCGTGCTGCCTCGAGCCATTCCAATCGCGGCTCCACTGTGCGATGCAGCGTAGACAGCAACCACGAGAATCGCCCTTGAAACCAGACCGGCTTATCGTCATCGAGCAGGGCGCCGTCGCGTTCCCTCATAGTCAGATAGCCTCCATGCTCCTCATCGAGAACCCGCGGAAACCAGAACGGTAAGGTGTTATCCAGCAAGCCCTCCCGGTAAAACGAAGCGAGCTCGCCAAGCTCCTCCTTTTGATAGCCCTTCATCAATCCCTCGAGTCCTGAGTCTCTGGTAAAGCTCTCTGCAATCTACGTTTGAGACTTCCCATGTATGGACAACTCCTCACCCTGCTCGGCATCTCCTCCCGTGGCCAGACTGACGAGATAGCCTACCACCAGACAGGAAAAGAACCCGATAAAGCCATTCAGGATTCCGGTAACAGGGAACCCTCCAAACTTGATAATGGCTACGGCGGCTATTCCAACCACTGCCCCCACCATCGCTCCCTTTCCATTCCCGCGCTTGGTGAAGATTCCCAACGCAAATAATCCGCCCAGAGACCCACTCGCCAAACCGATAATTGACATGAAGGACTTGAAGGCATTTTCGATATTCGCGAGCGCCACGAGCGCCGCCCCACCAATACCCAAGATTCCAACGACAACAACAACCCACTTCGCGGCATTAAGGTAATCCTTGTCTGTAGCCCCTGGCCGAAGCAGACGACTATCTACATCCTTGGTCCACGCTGTGGCAATACTGTTCAGCGAACTGGAGATCGAGGACTGGGAAGCAGCGAAGACCGCTGCGATAATGAGCCCGGCCACTCCTACCGGGAGCTGCTGCATGATGAAGAACGGGAGAATCCCATCTGACTTTGCCATTGCCGGATTCAGGAGTTCGGGCTGCGCTTTGTAGAAGGCGTAAAGTGCAGTCCCAAGTAGAAAGAAGACAATCGAAAAGCAGACCGACATCCACATTGTGGTCCAGAGCGACTTGCGCGCACCCCCAATATCCTTGGTTGTCACATAGCGCTGCACGACATCCTGTCCGGACGTATACTGGTTCAAAGAATTAAAACCAAAGGCTAGAAATATGATAAACCCAGCTGTTGTCCCATCCTTGATATTCCAGTCGAAGGTCAGGTTCTGTAAGAGCTTGGAATCCGCATTTGCGATCGAGAACAACTCACCAAATCCTCCGTCGAGGCGGACAACAACAAGAATAAAGCAGAGGATCGCACCACCCAGCAGGACTACCGCCTGAATCGCGTCAGTCCACACCACAGCCTCAATCCCTCCCATCACAGTATAGATCACACAAAGGATCCCAATGATGATAATCGCGGCATAGATATTGATATTAGAAACTGCCGCTAGCGCCACTGCCGGAAGATACAGCACGATCGCAATTCGCCCGACATGCGCAATCATGAAGGAGAAACTCCCAAAGAGGCGCACCCCCAAATTGAACCTCCGCTCGAGGTAGAGGTAGGCACTGGTGAGATCGAGTTTCCGGAAAAAAGGCAGGTAGAACAGAATGACTACTGGGATCAGGATCAGCATCGCCAGTTGACCGACATACCAAGTGATATCAGTAGCATAAGCCCGCGCTGGAATACTCATGAAGGTGATCGAACTGAGCACCGTTGCAAAGATCGACAAGCCTGCCACAAGGAATGGAATCTTTTGCCCCCCACGGAAGTAAGCCTCAGTCGTCGCCGAAGCCTCTCGCCTCATGAACCAATAACCAACGCCTACCATTCCCGCAAGATAAGCGCCCACAACGATCCAGTTCACCAATCCAAGCTTGGCATCAAGCTTCTGAACCTCTGCTACGAGCACCTGTGGAGAACGGATCCCTGGCTTAATCTCACCGGTGGGGACAATAAAATTTTTCTTCCATTCCACTACCGGTGTGGTCACCGGAACGGCGACTGGCACCCCTCCTGCCATTTGGGGCAACTCTCCTGCGGAAGCCCAAGTGTCCGTAATCGTATCATATGCCCATACACTACGTTCGAATCCGGGATGCAAATCTCCCGCTCCATTCAGATCCGGACGATCCTCAAACTGCTGGCGCCAGTATTGCGCCGAAACCCCGCCCACCATGAGCAGGTGTGAGACCCCCACTGGCAGAGCTGCTGAGGGAGCTGCGCTCATGCCCCGCGGAAGATCCGCCAGACGCTTCCACGCTGGTTTTGGCCCCTTCAAATTGAGCACGTAGCAATCAGATAAAATATCAAGCTTCTCCTGATGCACCCGCTCAGGAGCGAGCTCGGCGGACACAGCATAATCACGCCCTCCGAAAAGGTAAAACTGGTCCGACCGCACTCCGGCAACAGCGTAGGCCCGACCCCGAGCCTTCTTCTCTATTGGCCATAAATAATCCTTCCAGTTCTTATTATCTGTAGCCTCCATCCACGGAAGCGCCTCCCACGCCCACTCGCGCTCGTCCTTGCTCGTATCAAGAAAATACGCTTCCTGCACGGTCCTGAAACCTCCCCCCTCGTTGTTAGTCACGCCCCCTACCACAATTACCTTGTTGCCCACTACTCCGGCCACACCCTCTGCAATCGGCACGGGATACTTGACCCGCGGGGTAAAACTCAGAGCCCCCGAGCCGTCCACAGCCACTTCCCATACTGCATCGGTAGCGACCTCCGCTTTGCCACCGATAAAGAGCGATGATCCGCGACTGGGAAGAGTCACCGACATTCCATAGCCCACCCGCTGCCCCAGAGGCCCTTCCAATTTCTCCCACACAGGAATACCCTTCCCATCCTCAGCTCCCATCTCCATTTTGAAGGCGACATCATAGTAGACCTTCTCTGGATTCTTCTCCTTTTCCCACGGTCGGCCCTTGGGAAAGTTGGCTCCCCCGGCTACCACCAGATAGTCCTTCGCCGTCTGCTTACTGCTTACGATTCCCGCAAAAGCGCCTGCAAATCCTTCTTTGTCGGGTAACGCGGGTAAATGCCCCCACGATAACGGACCCTTGCTGTCCTCTTCCGCCATCGAGGCAGGAGAAAGCAGGAATGCGACAAGTAAGGATAAAGAGACGTGGAACTTCATGAGACTTCGGTATCTTGCAAATTAATCCATTCAAACCAGCCCATCGCCTCAAGCCGGCGTCGGAGCTCGGAGAGTTGCTCTGCGGTAGCTGGCTCGATCGGGCGGCGAGCAGGACCGCAATCGATACCCACCATCGCCATCATCGCCTTAAGACTGGCCCGCCCACAAGTGGACAACATCGCTTCCAGCATTTCGAGCGCACGGGATTGCCAGAGTCTCGCCTCCACGAGGTCTCCATTTTCAAAGGCCTTCCTGACACGGTGATACAACGGAGCCGCATAATTATAGGTACTCCCTACTGCTCCTTCATAGCCCTGCGCAAGAGACTGGAGATACGCTTCATCCGTTCCACTCAGGAACTCGAGCCCTCGCCCAACCTTCTGAAGGGACGACAGATTGTAGGACGTTCCCGCATCCGTATATTTGATTCCGCAAAAGGTTGGAATCTCCTTTGCCGCCAACTCAGTAAAGCTCATGGGATTCATCGAAGCTCCTGACAGTATTGGAATGTGATAATAATAAAACGGCGTGGCTGGAGCCGCTTCGGCAATAACAGCCATAAGCCCGACCAGCCCGCTTTCTCCTTCGGCCTGAAAATAGCCGGTGGGGGTCGCCGAAATAGCATCTGCCCCACATTCTTCAGCATGAGATGCCAAGGCTGCCGCCGCCTTCATACTGTTGTGCCCCACCTGCACCACTGCCTTCAGCCGTCCCTTACAGTGCTTGAGATAAGCCGCCGCCGTCGCCATCCTCTCCTCATCGCTCAGGGACATTCCTTCCCCTGTACTCCCCGCGATATAAATTCCCCGGATCTCATTAGCTACGAGATGATCGACGATCCTGGGAACCAACTCGAGGTTCAGCTCCCCGTCATCAGTCATCGGGGTTACCACCGCGGCCACAAGACCCTGCATTCCAAGAGGCTTCATTACTTGTATGTCTTTTCCGGAAAAGACGGAGCTTGGCGGGCAGGAGCGACAATTCAAGTCATTCAGACCGATCCCTCACCTCAAGAGGCGGGCAAAAGGGCACCTTCTTGCTCGGCAGAAAGATAGATGCGCTTAAAATGTGGTTCTCGTGAACAGACGCACCCTCTGCCAAACCGCCTCAGCCGCCGCTCTCTGCGGATCATTAAGGGCCAGAAATAACGGCGGTTCGTTCAAGCTCAACTACCTGGTCTCCTCCGCAATGTATGGGACCACCGCCCTTCACGAGGTTCTACCCGAGATCCACAAAACCGGGACATCCTTCATCGATATCTGGCCTCGACCGCATGCCAACCATCGTGAACAGGTCGCCATGATGGGTCTGGCGAAATTCGAGGAACTCCTCTCGGAACATAAGATTAAGCTCGGGGTTCTCACTCAATACAAACTCGGCCCCTTCGGCCTCGCCTCCGAATTTCCGGTCGCCCAGCGCTTCGGATGCCAGATCATCGTTTGTGGCGCCGCCGGCAACCGGGCAGCAACAGGAACAAATCTCAGGTCCGAGGTCAAAAAATTCATTGAGCGCATGAAGCCGCATGCTGATGCCGCCGCCGAGCACGGCGTCACCATTGCAGTAGAAAATCATAGCGGCCAGATTCTCGCCACACCAGACGGCATCAAGTGGTTCACAGAGTTGGCCACTCATCCCAACCTCGCCCTCGCCTTTGCCCCTCATCATCTTCCTCAGAATGCTGAAATGCAGGGCCGCCTTCTTGCCGGGCTTGGCGGCAAGGTTGCCCTCTTCTACGGGCAGCAGCACGGAACTGGATCCTCGCGAAAACAACCACGTGAAAAGGAACTGCTACAGATGCCCGGCCGCGGACCTCTCGACTTCACCCCTCTCCTCCAAGGCCTCAAGTCCATCAACTTCACCGGCTTTACGGAACCCTTCATGCACCCCTTCCCCCGCGGCATCCCCATCCACAACTCCACCGCCGGGGTGACCGCCGAGATCAAGCGGTCCCGATCCTATCTTGAGAAGTGCCTGCAGAACCTTTGAGGATCGGCCCTTGAACGCAGCTCGTGCTTTACACCGGTTCCTGAACTGATCCACTACCTTCACCACTCACGCCATGTCCCAAGTCCTTATCATCGTCGGTGACGCCACTGAAACTGTCGACACTCTCTACCCCTACTACCGTCTTATCGAGAGCGGCTTCCAACCGGTGATCGCCGCTCCAGAAAAACGCCGCTACCAAATGGTCCTCCACGAGGTTCGACCGGGATGGACCATTACCCGGGAATGGGAAGGGTATTCCATAGAGGCCGATGTCGCCTTCAGCGAGATCAACCCTGCCGATTATCTGGGCATCTTCTTCAGTGGCGGGCGCGCCCCCGAATATATCCGCTACGACGAGAATCTCGTCCGAATTACCCGACACTTCTTTGACGAAAACAAACCAGTCGGCAGCGTGTGTCACGGGGTCGAAATTCCTGCCTTCGCGGACTGCGTCCGAGGCCGGCGGATGGCAACTGTGCCAAAGTGCCGGTTCGATCTCGAGGTCTGCGGGGGCATTTTCGTCGATGAACCCTGTGTCATCGATGGAAACCTCATTAGCGGTCGAACCTACCATGACAATGGCCACTTTGTCGGCCCGTGGATTTCCCTCCTTGAAGACGCCCGTGCCTCTAAGGCGGGCTAAACACCCTTATTCTTCCTTTCCAAGGGCTCCTTATCTCTTCTACACTGAAACCGTGAAAACCATGCGCTTCTCATTCGTTCTTACCGCTTTATCCGCCCTGTCCTTTCTTTCGGTTCAGGCCGAAAAAGAACTCCCAGTGATCCACAAGGAAGACTTCTCGAAGGATGCCAGTGCATGGAAGACCACCGATGATAGTAAGTGGAAACTCACCACCGTGGATGGCAACCAGGTCTACGAGCTCCTAGGAGTCTCCCGATATCGCCCCCCCTTTCGCAGCCCCCACAGCATTGCTTTGCTCAAGGACAAAATCGTGGGCTCCTTCGTTCTCACCGCCCGGATCCAGACCACCCAGACCTCTCGAGGGCATCGTGACCTCTGCTTCTTCTTTAATTACCAGGATCCTGCCCACTTTTATTACCTCCACCTTGGCGAAAAGCCCGACCCTAACTCGAGCCAGATCTTCATCGTCAATCAGGCTGCCCGGAAAAACCTCATTCTTACCAAGGAGGGGATTCCATGGAAAAACGGACAGTTTCATGACCTCAAGATCGTAAGGGATATCGAGACTGGAAAAATCGACGTCTACTTCGATGATATGGAGAAGCCCGTGAAATCGGCCGTCGACAAGACCTTTACCTGGGGACAGGTCGGCATTGGGTCCTTTGATGACAAGGGGTATTTTGATGACATTGTCCTTCGCGGGGTTGAAATCAAAAAGGGTAAGCCCGAGGGCCTGCACCCTAAGAAATGATCCGCGCTTGCTACCCTCGTATCACTGCGCTAAACCAAAAATCTGCTGCTCGGTTAACTCAGTGGTAGAGTGCATCCTTCACACGGATGAAGTCACTGGTTCAAATCCAGTACCGAGCACCATCGCCTTCCTGCCCTGAACACCACGCGGGCCCAATTTTCGGACGATGCAATTCAGGCATATGCTCCCGCATTTTCTCACCAATTCTGTCTTATTGATGACGCTCTTTGTGAGTGTGATTCCTGTCACCTCGTGTGGAGAACAGGTAAAAGTTCCGACGGAACCTCCTTCTCCCCTGCTTCGCGCCCATGCTCACAACGACTACCTCAACAAACGACCTCTTCTCGATGCTCTCGATCAGGGATTCTGCAGCGTAGAGGTAGATATTTTTCTTCGAGGGCAGAAGTTTCACGTTGCTCATACCCGCTTCGGAATCCGGAAGGATCGCACTTTGGAAGAGATGTATTTGAAACCCCTTGCTGAGCGGATCAAGAGAAACAAGGGAGTCGTCTTTCCTGGTCAGAAAAGATTCATTCTGCTGATTGATATCAAGGACGATGGGGATGAAGCCTACCCTGTCTTGGACCGACTTCTCACCAGGTACGGCTCTCTTTTTACCGCCGTTCTACATGGCGAACACCGCCCGGGTCCCGTAACTGCAATCCTCAGCGGGGCGAGGCCACGGGACTTGGTCGAAAAGGATCACACCCGCTACTGCGCCCTCGACGGTAGACCCGGGGACCTCGGCGGCACGGCTGCGCCTGATCTGATTCCCTTGATCAGTGACAAATGGTCCAATCACTTCAAATGGCGCGGGCGTGGACCGTTCCCACCCGAGGAAAGGCAACGTCTCGAGGAATTCGTAAAACGCACCCGGAAACAAGGACGCATCCTTCGTTTCTGGGCCGTTCCCGATAGGATGGAATCATGGAAGGCCCTCCACGAAAGCGGTGTCGACCTTATCAACACCGACAAACTCGAGGAACTCTCGCTCTTTCTCCGCTCCCAGCGGTAAGCTTAGCTCAAGATCAGCGACGGAGAACCTTTCCCGCAACCCGGCGACCAACCTCCTTGGCAATCTTGCGCTCCATATCTCTTCCCATCAGGATCTCAATGGCCCCGGGTACAGCCTGCTTGTAGGCGAGCGACTTGCATGCCCGAGCGACTGCTTCACTTTCTCTCAAGCGCGGGAAGACGCGAGATTCATCGATGATGGTTGCCATCATTCTTGCGCCCTGCACCTCAACCTGCAGCGAGAGCAGTGAGAAAAGACTTCCCGCTCCCAGTGCTGCGGCCGCAAAAGCCAACCCAAGCCCGGCTGGAATCTTTGCCACCACCACAGCGAACACCAGAACCACCACACTGAAGATCGGAAAGGCAAAGCTGAACTTCACTGCCCATTGTCGCCATTTGAGAAGATCGGGATTACTTGTAGCCACCAGAGCATGCCCGCAAAGAAGAGCCACCTCTCCTAACGCCAGAACATTGGTGGATTCGGCCAGACGCTTGGTGAGGATCAGCCTGACGGACTTCCCAACCTTGACCTCTGCCCGGCGTTTTTCCTCAATTTCAACCTGACTCGCAATCCCTGCCTTGGAAAGAAGGATGTCAGCCAACTCCCGACCAGTCCGGGAGGTCTTCGCATCACCTGCAGAGCGAACACCACGGTCACAGAACAGCTTTCTTATCACCACGGAAAGAATGATCGGAACCAGGGAAATGAGCAGAATCAACCGCGACACAGCCTGATCCTACCTCATTGCCAGTTGTTCTGACACCAAATAGATGCCCCTGACCTTCCGCTCCTACCTCCACTCATGCTTGGGATAGCGCCC
>DFWB01000064.1 GCA_002380675.1 Akkermansiaceae bacterium UBA4145 | reverse complement strand
CTTCAGGACGACCTCTCCCTCGTAGGAGTGGCGTTGGATGGTTACCGGGATTTCAAGAGCTCCCTCCGCAGGAAGCTCGAAGGTCTTTTGCTTGGGGATTTGGATGGAAAGCGGGTTAGGTGACTCAGAGACCGAGAGAGGCAGGCTTGGAGCGAGAGCAGTAGAATAGGATTCTTTGCTGAAATCTCTTGCCCGGTGGATAAGCATTCCGATGCGTGCAAAGGTCGAGTGATCCTCGCCTTTTCCTTTGATGGTAATGAAGCCATCCCATGGGTCTGTTTCGGGATCGACCGTCAGGGTGAGGGTGGAGTCTCGCCCTTTTTTCATCGAAACTGGTGGACAGTGAACTCCTTGTGGAAGCCCTTCCACGAGGAGTTCGATATCGCCTTCATAGCCGCCTTGACGCATGGCGAAGACTCGTATTTCTCCGCGTCCACCCGGTGACAATGCGGGGGTGAGAATATCCACTTCGTTTTTTATGTGAACCGGGCGCCAAGGGATGGCGACCAGTTCAAAACCGGGGGAAGGGGTTTTGATGGCGAGCCGGTAGACTTGATCGATGCCGCCTCGCCCGGCGAGGTTCATGATGGTGATCCGGTAAGAGCCATCCTCGGGGGCGGTGAAGGGCAGGGAGGCATCCCCACAAGGCAGGGGGAACCGGCGCTCCCCGGTGTCATCTGCGAGATCGTCCGCAGCGCCTACCTGCTGGACTGTTTCTCCAGATTCTGGATCGAGAGTGAGCCGTTCGACGACAAGCGTTGTATCGACAGTGGTGCCAATACGCTGGGCCAGCGCCTCGATCCAGAGGGTCTCTCCCTTTTTGGCCTCGAATCGGTAGTGGTCAACGTCACGGGTCCGGTCAAACCTTCCCTGAATTTCACAGGGAATTTGAATGCTCTGGGCATCCCCATCTGGTCCGGTCTCGGTTTCCAGAATCATTGGAGCGGTAGCGATCCCGAGAGGGATTGCATTTGAAGCGGTGGTGCCGTCCATCAGCCGATATGACTTTGTGGGGATCATGGACTGGCGCACGCGCGTGCTTGACTCAAAGGTTCCGAGGGAGTCGATCGAGATCTGAGCTTCCACGACGTCCACGAGCCGGCCACCAAGGTGAATTCTGCGAGAGGGATCGCTGCCAGGAAGGTTGCGTCCGTAAAGGAGGTGAGTGGTCATTTTGCCCACCTCGCCAGCAGGAGGATAGGCGAAAAGGATCTGTGGACCTTTCGCGACTTCAAGGCGGTAGGTGTAAGCCGGCCCTCCACGGAAGGTGAAGTCAGAGACCTGAATGAAATAGGACCCCGGGGAGGAAGCGGTGCATGCTACCATGGCATCCCGGTCAGAGTTGTCGCGGTCACGGTCAATCTCTGTGCCATCCGGGCCAAAAATCGTGAGCGACGCGCTGAGACGGGAAACGAGAGCTTCCGAGTGACATCTAATCCGGATAGTGTCGCCGGCTTCGAGATCAACCTTGTAGAAATCACTGGCACTTTCCTCTGCTCTCCCGTTGATGGTTGTATCAACGGAGATCTGCATGGCCCGGTCCTTCATGGAATGAGCACCTGACTCGATGACCTCTGGCTTGGTGCCGACGACGAATCCCCGAGGGGAGCTCAAGCCCCGGGCGCATCTGACGTGGACTCCGTAGCGGCCTGTCTTGGCGTTCTCAGGGATGGTCACCCGGAACTGATTCGGGTTTTCTGGTGAGATGGTAGAGGGAATCGCCTCCGTATCGATGGTGAACCCATATTCTTCAGTCGAAAAGACCAGACCGGTGGCTCCTTCCAGCTCCTCACCACTGATGGTCACCTCTACGGATTGTCCCGCTTGTCCGCCGGCTGGGAAAATGGACTCGAGGACGGGAACGGGCTTTTGAGCGAAGAGGTGTTCGCTCGTGGCCGATAGCAGCATGACGAACCAGATGGATGGCGATAAGATCCTCGGAAACATCTTCGTATTTCGATGAATTCTCTGGCAGGCGGGCACCAAGGCGGGAGCTCAATGGTTGTAGATAAACTCCCGGCTGTTCAAGAGAACCCAGACCAGGTCCTCGTAGGAATCGCGCAGGGCTTTCGGATCACTATCGGCCGCCGCGAGGTGCTCCGCTGCGAGTTTGAGATCTGAGGCCCCGGCTGGCCGGGAGTAGGCCCGCAGGTAGAGCTCCTTGATCCGTTCCTCGTCGGAGAGGGAGCTGTTGCGGAGAAGCAGGGAGACCCGGGAGAGAGGCGAGGCGAGCTTCGTGCTGGTCTCCTTGGAATTCACCAGTTGAACCGCTTGCGCGAGACTGAAAGTGGAAGTTCGTTCGCATTCGCAGGCGCTGGCCATGTTGGGACGGCCGAAAATCGCGAGGAAGTGGAATTCCCGGGCAAACTGGTCATCGGGAAGCTGGATGGCGCGGGCGCCCGCAGGCTGTCCCCGGAAGGAATCGCTCCCATTAGTCAGTTGGTTGATCGCATCGGCGAGCACTTCGGCTTGGAGTCTTCGGGGGTAGAATCGTGCGTAGTTCTGCTGATCATCCTGGTTGTGCTCATTTGGCGCGCTGCTCAACTGGTAGGTCTCGCTGTTGCATATCAGCCGGATGAGGGATTTGAGATCGAATTTGCTCTGGACCACGTGTTGCTCGAGCGCGCTGAGAAGGGCAGGGTGCGTGGGAGGGTTGGTGATACGCATGTCGTCCTCAGGATCCACGAGGCCACGGCCGAAGAAGTGTTTCCAGTATCGGTTTGCAATCATACGCGCAAAATATGGATTTTCCGGGTCGACTACCCACTCAGCGAGGGCCTGCCGAGGGTCCTCTTCCGGAGAGAGCTCCAGAGGTCCGCGGCCGGGCAGTGCGGGCACAATATTTTTTTCGCTGCTGGGATTCTTCGCCTGCGCTGTCTTGGACCGGTGAAGGAATGCCCCTTCTCCGGGGCGGCCGGGCTTGCTCTCCAAGGTGGTGAAGAATGCGGCGAGGCCATAGTAGTCATCCTGACTCCAGGTCTCATAAGGATGATGATGGCATTGGGCACATTGGAGTCGGATACCGAGGAATACCTGACCCATGTCCTGCATGCGCTCCTTGTCCCCACCGACATTGCGGTACCATGCCACCGGGGGATTGTCTCGAATCGTCCCAGTGGCAGTCAGGATTTCGCTGACGAACTGGTCATAAGGCTTATTGGCCTGAATGGATTGTCGGATCCACTCGTGAAAGGCGTAGGTGTCAGGGCGATGACGGTCATTCCGGCGCTGGTTTCGAAGGATAGATGCCCATTTTCCGGCAAAAAAGTCTGCGTGGCTGCTTCCTTCCAGCAGTTTATCGATGAGCTGAGAACGCTTGGCGGGCGAGTCATTCGCGAGAAAATCCTGGGTTTCCTCGAGAGAGGGGAGACGCCCGGCAATATCGACAGTAACGCGGCGAAGAAAGGTCCCGTCATCGCAGGGCTCTGAGGGCGGAAGACCCAGAGTCCGTAATTTGGCAAAAATGTGAGTGTCGATGAGGTTGCTTGGAGCCGGAATTTTTTCCACGGGAACTCCAAGAGGAACGGTTGCCCGGAATACAGTCATCTCTTCTCTGAATCGAACCATGACCGAGGCTGTGCCGCTCTTGTTCTTGAGCGTGACGAGCCCAAGAAGATCGACCTCAGCCATGCTCTCGTCATTGGATTCATAGAGTGCTGCCCGGGTGATGTCTCTCGATGAGCCATCGGTCATGTGGGCTGTGACCCTCAGCTGCTGGGAGGCTTCTGCAAGGGTGATCCGTTCCGAGGGCATGACGACGATGCGCTCCACCCCGGGTTCCTCACTGGCTGGTTGAGCCCTCGAGCCCAGTTGTCCGATCCATCTGAGCAGAGTTTGATAATCGTCCCCCCCCGGAGTTAGTCTGGATCCTCCCTTATGGGGCAGCTGGCCAGATCCCTTTAATACAAGCAGGCTATGGCTGGGAGCGGCTCGAAAGATTCTTCGACTGAGCCCCTCTCTGAGATAGTCCCTGTCTTTCTCGGGCTCGAACCCCATCAGCGACAGGCGAAAGCTATTCTGGCCGCCAACCTTCCCGTGACAGCTTCCCCCATTGCATCCATGGCGGGTGAAGAGAGGCACGATTTCATTGACGAATCCAACTGGAGCCACGGAGTCGTGTCCTGTTACGGTGACCTGTCTCTCCTGGCTACTGTTCCCTTCAACGGTCGCTCTGATCGTCGCCGTTCCATTCTTAAGGGGGCGAAGGTATCCAGTTGAGTCAATTTCGACGATGCCCTCAGGGACGGAGTGGTAGGAGGCAGTCCGCGTCAGGTCACGGTTGGTATCAGTCAGAACCAGTTGATGCCCGACGTGGGGCCCGACAAGCGTGATGGGGCCCTCTTCACTCCACTGGGGAAGGTCCTCAGCATAGCTCACATTGAATGTGAGGAGGAGGCAGGAGAGCAGACGGATACTGGAAAACATGAGGATCTATCCGCTCAGAACAGCGGAAGTGGGTTGCCCTCGCAAATAATGAAAGGACGTCCCTCCCGGTCGTGGAGTTCGGCCCGATGGTCGATTCCCATGGCCTGATAAACGGTTGCATGGAGATCCGCAGGAGTGCAGGCGTTGCTGGTAGGCAGTGCCGCATTCTTGTCGCTGCTTCCATAAACCTGTCCACCACGAATTCCTCCACCAGCAAAGGCAACAGAGTAGACCGCGGGGTGGTGGTCTCGCCCTCCCTTGCCATTGATCTTTGGAGTGCGCCCAAATTCGGTAAGAAAGACGACGAGAGTCTCGTCGAGTTGTCCTCTCTGGTCGAGGTCGGTGAGAAGGGCTGATGCTGCCTGATCGAAGACGGGCAGCAAGCGCTCCTTCATCTTGGGGAAGTGGTCGTGATGGGTATCGAAGGTATCAGAGTATCCACCTTGAAGATCTTCCGCAGCGCATACCACCTGCAC
>DFWB01000094.1 GCA_002380675.1 Akkermansiaceae bacterium UBA4145 | reverse complement strand
AGTGAAGTTCAGCGCTAAAATTGGGATTGATGATGGCTTTCCCTCTCCCTAGTCGTTGGAGATGCACCGACTGTTCCTTTCCCTGCTTTTGGCCCTTTTTACACCCCTTTTTCCTGTCGGAGGGGCGCCCATTCTTAACCAGCGAGAACTTCTGGAGGCCCAGAACTTCTGGGATAATCGCGACTTCGATTGGTTCGAGAATAATATCCCCTTCCTCGATACTCCTGACGGGGAAATCAACACGACCTACTATTACCGGTGGGAACTGGTCAGCAAGCACCTCACCTATGGCTCGCCCACCACCGGCTACCTGTGGACAGAATTTATCAACCGCCCTTTCTGGTCGGGCGCTTATGGGGCGATTGCCTGCCCGAGTGGCCACCAGTTCTATGAGGCTCGCTGGTTACACAACCCCCGCTATGTCCGGGATTACGCCCGCTACTGGTTCCGCACCCCAGGAGCCCAACCTCAGCGCTACTCCGCGTGGATGGCAGACTCGGCATGGGCTACTCATCTGGTGCACCCCAACCAGAAATTTCTTGCGGACCTCCTTCCTGATCTAAGAAAAAACCTCGATAGCTGGACAGGCAGATCATGGGTGAAGGAGGCCGGCATGTTTTGGCAGGTCGGCCATGACGACGGCATGGAATTCAATATTGCCAGCCGCCAGACAAAAAACATTCTCTCGGGAGCTCCAAGCTATCGTCCAAGTTTTAACAGCTACATGTGGGCCGACCTCCAGGCTCTCGCGAAGATATCCCACCTCCTCGGCGACCATGACGCTGCCACCAGCTATGAGAAGCAGGCCGGAGCCTTGAAGGATACCATGCAGAAGAAACTCTGGGACCCCCGGCGCAAATTCTTTCTCGCGATGTTCCGGGACGATGAGGAAGACGGAGAAGGTAACCGCATCCAAAAAAACACCCGGATCTATGAAACCGGTAAATTTGCCGGAAGCCCCCATGGCCGGGAAGAAGCCGGGTATGTCCCCTGGTCCTTTAACCTCCCGGACCCGGGATACGAGGAGGCCTGGAAATTCCTCATGGATCCGGCCTATTTTTTCGCGGACTTCGGTCCCGTCACCGTAGAGAGAAACGACCCCCTGTTCCTCCTTAAGAACAGCTGTTGCTGGTGGAGCGGACAGAGCTGGCCCTTCGCTACCACCCAGACCCTCAAAGGTCTCGCCAACCTTCTTCACAACTACAGTCAGGATCATGTTTCCCGGGAGGATTACTACAAACTGCTCCATATTTACGCTCGCTCCCATCGCAAGAATGGTAAGCCTTACATTGCCGAAGCTCTTCACCCTGATACTGGAAGCTGGGATCATCACGACTTTTACAATCGGAGCGAACACTACTTTCACTCTGGATTTGTCGACCTGATCATTACCGGGTTGTGCGGTCTCATTCTTGAGGACAAGGACACCCTCACTGTCGACCCCCTCATTCCAGAGGACTGGGACTACTTTGCCCTCGATGAGGTTCCCTACCGGGGTCACCTCGTCTCACTGGTATGGGACCGGGACGGCTCACGCTACGACAAGGGAGCCGGTCTCCATCTCTTTGCGAATGGCAAAAAAATCGCATCTTCCCCCACCCTCGGGAAACTGGCCGCACCACTGCCTGCTGTGCGGGAAGTCGCTCTTCATCCGCGCAGAGAAATCAACTACGCAGTCAATAATGACGGAACCTGGTTTCCTCGCTACCGGGCTTCACACACCGGACCGAAGTCGTCGCTCTCCTTCGTCCACGATGGAAATACCGCATGGTATGACCTCCACCCACCCCTTCGCTGGACCAGTGAGGGATCTCCCAACGACAAGGACTGGGTCGAGGTCGACTTCGGAACCCTTCGTCCCATCACTACCCTGAAGGCTTATCTCTTGGACGATGGAAACGATCAACCCGTGACCGTTCCAACAGCCATTCAGTTCGAGTATTCCGTGAAGGCGGACGGACCGTGGCAACCGGTTCCCTCCGCTCCCGGGGCGTCAACGACCATCTCGGGCGGAAAGCCCTTCATCGTGCAACACCCGGGTTTCAAAGCTCAGCGTATCCGAGTCACTCTCACCAACCACGCAAACCAACGCTCGGGGCTGACCGAGCTTGAGGCATGGGGTCCACGGGAGGGCCCCTATCTTCCTGCTCCTGCCCCAGCCGGTAACATCGCCTTCAACCCCGACCCAAAAGGCGGCGGATTTCCCAAAGCGAGCGCTTCGTTTCACGATCGATACGGTGGAGTCCCCTCCAGCGCTCACGACGGGATCATTATTTACAGGGCCACTCCTACCAATCGCTGGACCTGCTATGGCTCACCCGACCAGCACACCGACTGGTTTGCCCTTGATTTTGGAGAGAAGAAAACCTTCTCCCGCGCCATCCTTCATCTCTACGACGACCGTGGAGGAGTGCAGGCTCCGAAAAAATACACCCTCCAGCACTGGACTGGCCGGGATTGGCTTGAGATCCCGGGACAGCAGAAGACCCCCGCGAAACCCAAGGGGAGTGCCGCTAACACCGTCACCTTCCCACCTGTGGAATCGCAGAAGCTTCGAGTAGTCTTCACCCATATCGGGAAAGGTCATACCCGGAGCGGATTGACCGAAATTGAAGTGTGGGACAAATAGGACCACCCAAAAGACTTACTGAGATATATCTCCAATTTCCCGAAGGAATGCCCCCCCGACAATCCCTCCAGCCCAGTTTGAGCAGCAGCGCCTTCCTGCGTATTGTCACTCTCTGCTCCCTCTATGTCTCGCAGGGCCTTCCCCAGGGCTTCATCCACTACGCTCTGAAAAACCATCTCGCCGATCAGGGATTTACCACTGCCGATATTGGAGGAGTCATCGCGATGATCAGCCTCCCCTGGACCGTCAAATTTCTCTGGGGACCGATTGTTGACCGCTTCGGAATTGCCTCCATGGGCAAACGCCGCCCCTGGATCATCCTATCGCAGGCTATGACGGTAGTGGTGCTTCTGATCCTTGCGATCGTGCCGGACCTCGATTCTAACCTGCGTTTTCTTGGACTTGGGATCCTCAGCGTGAATATCTGGACTTCCCTGCAGGACGTATGCACCGACAGCCTTGCGGTCGACCTTGTGCCGGAGAAGCAACGCGGTATCCTCAACGGTTTCATGTATGGCTGTTCCTACCTCGGGAGCTTCCTCGGCGGC
>DFWB01000312.1 GCA_002380675.1 Akkermansiaceae bacterium UBA4145 | reverse complement strand
GACATCTCCGGATGGTGCTGCGATCCCTCTGGAGTGGGGAGAAAAGAAAAATCTGAAGTGGAAAACTCCGATGCCCGGTCCGGGGTCCTCCAGTCCGGTTTTCGTCGGAAATCGTCTGTTCGTGACCTGCTACACGGGTTACGGAACGAGTCCTGAGAAGGTAGGTTCCGCCGGAGACCTCGGAAGAACATTGATCTGCCTCGACCGAGGGGACGGACGGATTCTCTGGAAGAAGTCCATAGAGCTTGCCAATCCCGAGGATCCTTACCGGGGCTACTTGATGGAGCATGGTTATGCCAGCAGTACTCCTGCGACCGACGGAGAGAGAGTCTTCGTGTTTACGGGGAAGTCCGGATTACACGTGTATACGATCGAAGGTAAGCCTCTCTGGAGCAAGTCGGTGGGAGCCCAGTCGAGTAACCGGCGCTGGGGCTCAGCAGCGAGTCCGTTACTCTACCGGAATCTTGTGATTATCAACGCAGCGGATGAGGCGCGTTCGCTAATTGCTTTTGACAAGGATAGCGGTGAGGAGAAATGGCGTTACCAGTCTAAAGAGCTGGAGCTTGCCTTTGCCACTCCGCAGCTGACAGTTGCTGAGGATGGAAGTGATGAGATGGTTCTTTCGATTCCGCACGAACTGTTCGCCCTCGATCCGGCAACTGGAAAACGGAAATGGCTGGCAAGAACACGGGTGCCCGGAAATGTGTCACCTTCCGTAGTCATTACCGAAGACATGATCTGCGCCTTTGGGGGTTATCCGCGCAAAATGAGTATCGGCCTCAAGCGTGGGGGAAGTGGGGATGTCACCGGCAATCTCCGGTGGGATAGCAAAGTGACCACCTATGTGCCCACGCCTCTGGCTTACGGAAAAAACCTCTATTGGGTCAATGATTCCGCGGAGGCAATCTGCATGGAGATTGCGACCGGGAAAGTCCTCTCCAAGAAGACGGTTGAAGGGATTACGCGATCCAAGCGCTTTAGCTTCTACGCTTCCATGGTTCGGGTAGGGGAGAGGCTCTATGCGGTGAGTCGCCACAACGGAACCTTTGTTTTCGAGGCGAATCCGGGGATGAAGCAGATCGCCCAGAACCGGTTCGATGACCGGTCTGACTTCAGCGGCACTCCAGCCCTGTCGAAGGATGCGCTCTACCTGCGTTCAGGAAAGTTTGTGTATTGTATCTCGGAGTAGGCCGCCAAGGCCACTCCGTCATCAGGGCCTCGCCCGTTTTGCCCGCCAGCGGTAAAGGCTTAGGCCAGCGGGGAATGCAACGAGCAGAAGTAGCACCGAGAGAAGCAGGCCCCGGCGAAGTTCGGTCTTTCTATCTGGTGGGGCGGTTACTGATATGTCCTCAGCGTTTCGGAGGTAGGCCGCAATTTGGAGACGGGAACCCTGATCTAAACCTGAACTGGGGTCCATCATGATAGGTTGGAGAGAATTTTTCAGTCCCCACTGTTTCCAAATCATCAGGTCCTCCACCACCTCGGATGCCATCTGGGGATGCTGCTTGAGGATATGACGGTAGGCTTCCGTGATGCGCTCTCGTAAATGCTGATGCCCACGGTTTCCATGAACGGAGAGCGCGCGGAAGATAGCTCGACTCTCCGCGGGATCTCTGGGAGAGCCTGAAAGATATTCCTCGGTGAGAAACGTAAGGGCTTTTTCCGGTTCCATTTCGATCCATGCGGTCACCCAGGCAGCGAGGTGCAGGCTCAGGCCGGTGGCGGCTGCAGACCGGACCTTACCCGAAATGAGCGCCAGATCCTCTGCTTGCCCGCTCAGAGAGAGGAGCAGGATGTAAAGGGGATGCCAGTCAGTCAGTCGAAAGTTCTGAAGGGAGGAGCGGAGCTCTGGAAACGGGAGAATGCCTTCAAATTGCCTGATTTGGTCGTAGGGGGCTCGAGCTACCTCGATATGAGCAACCGTACGGATCTGCTGGTTTCGATGGCCAAGACGGCTGGAAAAATAGGTTGCACGCTTATCTGGGTGGAGTTGCCATTGCTCCCGGTTCTCCAGGATTTTTGTGACCAGAGCGCTGAAGTCGCCATCCGCGTCGCCAACCCGGGTCCATTCGGGTTGCGAGAGGCCCTCATAAGAGCCGTAGGAGCAGATCACCTCCCGATTGCGATCCAGGGAGGGCCCGGGACGTAAGGGAGCTTCGAGGAAAAAGCTTCTGTCGAGGCCGGTAGCGTCCCCACTGAGAACCTCAGTCGTAGTTAGCCAGTAAGGTGCTCCGGGATCTTCCCGTGCAACTATCACGAGGTCGGCTTCGAGAAGATAGTCCACCGGGGAGGTAGTAGGAACGGGAAGGCATATCAGGCAGGCGAGGGCACGCGGGAGCGGAGGAACAAGCACAAAGACTGCTGTTACCCAGAGAATCCGAAACCGGGATTGTCTATGTTCACTCATGCTGACCGGTCGCCGTGGGGATGATTATCGTGGTCTTCCCCAGCAGCTTTCTAACCGTCTTTCCGGAGCGAGCTCAGGTAGGCTACAAGGTCTGCCAGCTCGTCGGGAGTCATCAGTTGATGCAGCCCGGGATACATGAGCGATTGCTTCATCTTTGCTTTACTTGTGATCTCGCCCTTGTCGATGGTTTGCTTTGCGCCACCGATCATTGTGAGGGTGAGGTTTTCCTCCGTCTCCTCGATGATGCCAACGAGCTTGGTCTTGTTCTTGAGCGTTACCTCCCAACCCTCAAAGCCCATACTAATTTTCTCGCTGGGCTGGAGAATTGCCTGGTAAAGTGCTCTGCCATCCAGTTTGTCTCCGATCTGGGAAAGTCCCGGTCCGAAGTTGATGCCCGTCCCGCCTGCTTCATGGCAGATCATGCAGGTCTTGGTGACGAAAAGCTCCTTGCCTCTGGAGGGATCACCCTTGCGTTTGAGGAGCTCAGCAATGGATGGGTAATCTCCCCCTGCCACCGAGAAGATGGTTTTGGCTTCTTCCCGGATCTCAGGATTCCGGGAAAGCATGAGAATCTCCGAGGCGGTCTGGCGAAGGTCCTCAGCCAGTTCATTGGATTTGACCATGGCCAGGAGCTTGGACTGACTCTCAGGGTCCTTACCGTAAAGGGCTGCAAGTGCCGATGAGCGGACGCTTACCGGGCGGTCCGGATTAGCGAGAACCTTGGGGAGGGCTGCCATCAGGGTTGTATCCCCCGTGTGGGCAATAGCTTTTGCTGCCTGTCCCGCTGCAACCTCGTCCTCCTTCTCCAGCGTTTCTGCGAGAAGAGCTCCCTTTCCAAGGCTGACGAGCAGCGTTGCGGCCTCGGCCCCTGCTGGAGATTCCGATTTTTTGAGGGCGAGGCGGAGCAGTCCGGGAGCTTCCTCCTTGAGATCGAAACGCTCAATAAGGTCGAGATATCGTTCCCCGCCCCAGTTGTCTTTGAGGTAGCGTTTGACTGCTCCCTGCGCCTTGGTCGAGCCCGATAGGTCAAAGCCTTCGATCCGCAGGATCGTCTCGACGATCAGGGCGTCGCGGGATGGATCCTCCTGCCCGGTGGCAGGCAGGGCGAACCCCGCGGCTCCCATCACCAGGGCAGAAAGACAGTGATGGGAGATTCGCATGAGGAGATTGCTGGATTTCTACAGGTCAAGGAGGCTCTCGAGAGCCTTGTTCTTCTCCTCGCCTTGGTGGAAATCGAAAGACCGCATATAGCGTGGGGAGGCGTGGTCCTTGAGAGATTTATCCTTGATGATTCGAGCAAGATACGCCGGCGCTTGCTTGGAGCGGACCCGCCATACGATGTCGCGACCGCCGTCGGAGTTCCACTTCTTTCCTGCTTTGGCAAGCCACGCCGCAAACCGCGCGTCAGCGTGCAGGTCGGACCCGATCCCGAGGGCCTCGAGATACCAGCGGTCCGCGCCGTCGTGCTGCAGAGCCAGATCGGCCCAGAGAGCGTTGGCCTTGGCGGAGCCATCGAAGCGAAGGGCAATACTGGCTTCCCGGCGGACTGCCGCGGATTTGTCCATGACGACCTTCGCAACCGTATCTATCAGGTCGAGTTCAAGCTGGCGCGCTAGCCGAATACCGGTGATCCGGATATCAGGATCCGCGTCGGCAAGGGCAGCGTTGACCACGCTCTGGCCTTTTCCTTTCATTTTGCCAAGGGCCCAGAGCGCGCGGGCTCGGTGACGGGGGTTCTCTCCTTTCCAGAGTTTCTCGAGTGCGGGAACGGCCTTGGCCCCCATCTCGTGTAGAGCGGTCCACGCGAGGTAGCGTACTTCGCCGTTGGGATTTGTCAGGGCCTTGGCAGCTCCTTCAGCAGTGCTCAGGTCAAACTTTGGCACGCTGTATTTGGAGCCAGGCGTTGCCACCCGGAAGATTCGTCCTCCATCAAGGTCCCGCATGCCGTGGCCTCCAACGCCTGGGTCATACCAATCGGCAACGAACAGGGATCCGTCAGGAGCAACGCAGACATCGGAGGGGCGAAACCATTTGTCGCGAGCTCCCTGGAGAATGTTCACCATCTCGGCTGAGTAGCCAGCACCATTGGTTTTTACCGGGTAGGCTCGGGTGACATTGGGACCGGCATCACAGTGGATAACCTGATTCTGGAAACCTTCAGGAAGAAGGGATCCCTCGTAAACGATGATGCCGGTAGGAGAACCCTGTCCGGTCTGGAGGAGATTGGGGATGACACCGGGGTCATTCAGGTGCCAGTGGCGCAGCGGAATTTCCTTTTCGATATTGGTGCGCTTGTCGCGCCATCCTTTTCCGGTGAATTCGTCGCGGAAGCCATAGTTACCGAACTCCATCACGAAGTTGATTCGTACCGCCTTGTTTCCGTCATCGTCATTGTCGCTCTGCCAGACAGTCCCGAAGGAGTCGACGCACAGTTCCCAGTTGTTGCGGAAGTTCCATCCCAAGGTTTCCACGTTGGACCCATCGAGGTCGCAGCGGAATGCCATTCCCTGCTGGTAGGGTTGGCGGCTGGCTTTTACTTCATTGCCGGCCTTGTCGGTGATGATCTTGCCCTCAGCATCTGCCAGTTGGCGTGAGGCGTTTCCGAAATTGAAGTAGAGCTTCCCGTCGGGGCCGAACGAAAAGGCATGGATCCCGTGATCGTGCTGGGCGCCGCCGATCTTGGTGAAAAGAGCTTCCTTCTTGTCGGCCTTCAGGTCGCCATCCTCATCAGTCATGATCCAGACATTGTCTCCCGCGGAGATAATGACCTTGTTGCCCAGAACACAGATTCCATGAACGGAATCGATTTCGCGACCCTGATAGAAGACGGTGGATTTGTCAGCCTTGCCATCTCCGCTGGTGTCTTCAAGAACGAGAATACGGTCTCCCTCCGGACGCTTGTTGCGATGGCCCCGGTAGTTGACGACCTCGCAGACCCACACCCTGCCGAGGTGGTCGATGTCAATACTGGAGGGACTGAGCATCATTGGCTCGGAGGCAAAGAGAGTAGTCTCGAGACCGGCTCCGATATCGAGGTTGGCAACCGCTTTCTCAGGGGGTTGCTTGCCCGGTGCGGAGGAGGCGAGGGCCGCAAGTGCGGCACAAACGGAAAGGGCGGTTCGGATGCTAGTGTGCATGCCCTAGCATTAGCGCGGGCAGGACCTGATCAGCAACGCGAAAACACGCTAGGTTCAGTGTTGGTAGAGCTTTCCGGGATCTCCCCCTATGATCAGGCGATACCGAGGCCGTGGCTGCGCTCCTATCTGTTGACCTCGAAAAACAGAATCGAGGCGGAAGTTCCCTTGCTTCGAGGGTCTTTCTCTTTTGCCAGCTGAAGCTCCAGAGTGTGTTTGCCAGGCTTAAGATCGGTGCGGAAAATTACACTCCGGGGATAATTCAGACCGCCACTGAAACGATGGAAAAGATCGTGGGTGGTGGGCAATCCACCATCAATCCGAGCCTCCAAGATGCCGGCATCCGGCCCGGCGAGAAGGAAGGCCCCGATCGTGCGCCCACTGAACTCCAGCTTCAGGCTGGCCCCGGGCTGGATCCCCCGGAGGAGCTGATAGGAGGAATACTGAGGGCGGATTCCTCCCAGAGGCAGGAGTTCCCGGCCGACCTTACCCAGTTTCCAGCCATCGGAAAATACCGCTTTCTCAGGTGAGATAAAGTGACCTTGGTCATAGCTCCCAGGATCCAGCAGGGCGGCTGACTGGTCTGGCGAGCCGTCCTCTTCCTTGGCCAGGCCTGCCTTGAGCGCGGCGATGATCATGTTGGAGGCCACCCGGTATCCGAAACTGCCGGGATGCGTGCCTCCGTAATCCTGCCACCGGTAGCGCCCCTCCTTCGTGGCGGCTGCTACTTCTGCGGCTACGTTAACCGAGATCACCTCGTGGCGGGCGGCCACGGCCTCATGGGCGGAGATGGAGACTGGCACCTCACCCCTAGTCAGTTTGGCCAGCATTCCGGGATTAACGTAATGCACCATTATGATCCCACATTGCGGGTAGTCCCGTTGAGTTTGTCGGATGAGGCCTTCCATCCCCCGGATGCATTCGCGCCGGGCGTGCCCGGCGTCCTGGTCGTCATTGACCGCGAACTCGACCACTAGAAGGTCCACCTTTTCCTTGCCGAAGATGTGGGGCTTGAGCCGGAAGGCTCCGCTGGTGGAACAGGTCGACCCCAATCCGGCATTGGTGACGGTGACCTCCGCATCCGGAAAGGCTTTCCTCAACCACGCCGGAACCATCGCGGTGTGCCCGCGGGTGTTCTGGGTGATCGACCCTCCGAGAAAGGCGATATGGCACTCGCGGTCCACCTCAAGCCTCTTCTTGAGGGATACAAGCCCGCGCCGCACATGCAGGTGTGGGTTTTCCGCCCCAATCGCTGACCGCGGGTCGTCCTGCGCGCTGGAGACGGGTATGAGCGGTAGGAAGAGGGAGGTGAGGAGAGCAGGCAGGAGAAGTTTCATGAGCACTTGATTCTTAAGGTTCGCGATCCAGCGTCAGGGTGCAAGCTCCGGGGGCGCTGGACTCCCTGAAGCTGGGCCATGAACGAGATCGGAGATTTTCCCTTGCAGGGTTCTCTCCGCGCACCTAGTTTCCCACCCTGCCCGCGAGGGTAGGCCAAAAAAAATCGCGGGGTGGAGCAGCCCGGTAGCTCGTCAGGCTCATAACCTGAAGG
>DFWB01000346.1:41541-43296 GCA_002380675.1 Akkermansiaceae bacterium UBA4145 | reverse complement strand
AAAGCCCAGGAGCTTTTGCACTGCTGCATTTTCCCATTCTGGAACCAAAAGGGAGGAACCGTATCCCTGCCCCGCAAGTAACCTCTCCAGATTCTCCGGCAGCCCTCCGCCCGTGATATGCGCCATCGCTCTGGCTCGAATACCCTGCGCCTTCAAGTCACTCGCCACATCATGGTAGAGCCTTGTCGGAGGAAGAAGAGACTCAACCTCGTCTCGCGAGAATTCCTCACTATTTTCGGCAAGGACTCGCCGAACAAGACTCCAGCCATTTGCGTGGATTCCGTCTGACTCATATCCTACCAGAACATCGCCAGGAGCGATCGTCCCGGCGTCCAGCATTTCGTCTTTTTCCACACAACCGACACAAAATCCAGAAAGCTCAACAACACCCTCGGGAACAAGCCCGGGCATTTCCGCAGTTTCCCCACCGGCGAGAATACACCCACACTCTTCCAGGTAATCCGCCATCCCTGCAACCAGTCGCGTGATGCGGTTCTCATCGAGTTGTGCTATCCCGATATAGTCCAGGAACATAAGCGGATCTCCTCCTGTCGTCAGGATATCGTTGACGCTCATGGCAACAAGATCCTTACCTGCATCCTCGATCCGGTCATACTCCAGCTGGACCTCAAGCTTTGTTCCAACTCCGTCACACCCGGTAACAATCACTGGGTTCCGGTAGTCCTTGAGCTCAAGCGCGGCGGCAAATAGTCCGTATCCCCCCATCAACTGTCGCTGCCTCTGGGTCCGCTGAACGTGGGTGCGAATATCACCGACCAGGGCCGCCGCCTTCACCGTATCAACGCCTGCCTCTGTGTAGGTCAGCTTGTCGGCCATTCGATGTTTTTTTAACAGGCCAACGCTTGACCGCAAGCCCAACATCACCAGCCCCCGGCACACACACCTTTATATTGATAGCGGCCTATGATCTCCCGAATTTACGCTCCAGTTCCGAGAGGGCAAACTCGACCAGAATCGGCCGCCCTCCGGGAGTGATGTAGGGTTGGTCGCATTCGAAAAGCTGTTTCAGCAGAGCTTTCCCCTCATTTTCGCTGCAACGGCCTCTTTTCGCCCCTGCCCTTGCCAGTTTCGCGGCAAACTTCTCGGCAGCCAGCTCCCGGCTGCTTTTCCCTTCAGCGCTGTGAACAAGTTCATCGACAATATCGAGGAGCAGGGCTTTGGGCTCCTCCTTACTCAGGACCGAGGGAATACAGCGAAGCTGCACCGTCCCAGCCCCAAAGGGTTCCAGCTCCATCCCTGCCAACCTGAAGTTATCCACATTTCTAAGAACCACATCAAGATCGCGGGATTCCAGATCAATGAGCAACGGCACCAGCAAACCCTGAGATTCAGCTTCTCCCTTCTCCATCACCGCCAAAATGGTTTCAAATAGAATCCTCTCGCGCGCAGCTTCACCCTCGAGAAGCGCCAATCCGTCTCTTCCCTCCAGGATAAAATAGGAACCATGAAGCACTCCCATAACGTGAAACGGAAGGTCTTCGGACCCACTACTAGCTGCTACGAGTTCCGATTGCACCTCCGCTGTCCAGGTTCTGGGACCTGATGATCCCGAGTCGCTCTCCCTGACGCGGATTGCGCCTCTGCCCGGATGGAGCTGCTCGTCATTTTCACCTGCCACGGATTCAGGATTCACTCTCCGTGGATAGGCGAACTCTGAGATCTCTCCCTCGACAACACTTTCCTTCACGACCGAGCTACCTGCTCCTGAAAGAGGCGCAGCGCATGGCCCGCAGC
>DFWB01000346.1:22253-41232 GCA_002380675.1 Akkermansiaceae bacterium UBA4145 | reverse complement strand
CTGAAAGAGGCGCAGCGCCTGGCCCGCAGCTCGCTTTTCTATTAACGGCATCTCCGATAGCCTCCAGCAAAAGAGCCCGCAGGTCCCCTGGCCGGTGAAACCTCACCTCCCTCTTCGAGGGATGAACATTTACATCGACAAGCAAAGGGTCCATCTCAAGCCAAAGCCAAGCTGCTGGATGGCGATCCCCCGGAAGTGATCCGCGGCAGGCTTCTGCCAGTGCCCGCCAGACCACCTGGTCCTCGACCGGTCGCCCGTTCAGAAACAAATACTGACCCCTCCTGCTTTTTCGAGCAGCGTCCGGGGAGCCGAGGTATCCGCTGACTGCCATACCAGGATATTCGAGGCGGCAAACTTCCCGCAGGTTAGCGAGATTCTGTCGGCCGCCAAGGTCTGCAATACGAACTCTTCTGTCGTCAGTCGCAGGGACGTCAAAGGAGACTTTTCCGTCCTTTCGATATATGAATCGAGTCCCCGGACTTGAGAGCGCATGAAGCCTGACCTGGTAATCAACATGGGCTGCCTCAGTGGACTCACTTCGTAAGAATTTCCGGCGAGCCGGGATGTTATAAAACAGATCCCGGACTTCGACTGTCGTCCCCGGGGGGCACCCTGCTTCACAAACGTCCTTGAGCTGCCCTCCCTCCACCATGATTGCTGTTCCAGAAACAGAATCCTGAATCCGGGTCATCAAACGAAACCGGGATACACTGGCAATCGAGGGGAGTGCCTCTCCTCGAAACCCAAGCGTCGTTATCGCATTAAGCCCTTCTTTCTCTCGGAGCTTGCTGGTTGCGTGTCGCTCCAAACTCAAGACCGCATCATCCCGCCCCATTCCACACCCGTCATCAGTCACTTTGATGAGAGCTATTCCCCCACGCTGGCTCTCGACCCGCAACTCATTCGACCCGGCATCGAGACTATTTTCCACCAGCTCCTTCACTACACTGGCCGGACGCTCCACAACCTCCCCCGCGGCCACCTGGCTGGCAAGGGCATCGGGCATGACTCGGACATCTGGCATGGAATAAGCATAGAAGCTTTCGGCACGCGCTCCGATTCAAATTACGAGCTCCGTGAAAGCGGGAGATCCCACGGCCCATGCGCAAAATAAATGAGCCTCTCTTTGAAGATTAGCCCCAGGTTTTTAAAATTTACTCTTTGTATCCTGAGGTTTAAACCAATCTTGCACATCGGTTCTTGTCAAATATTCCTCTTATCCGTCACGACCATAAAGAAGCGCTGGCACATTTCTCAGCCCGCCCCCATCTTTCTCTGCCTGTTTAATGATTACGCTCACAGATATCGCCGTCCAGGAACTGAAGGCCCTTCTGATCGACAAAAAGGCTTCCGATGAGTCCGGCCTCAGGCTTGGTGTACAACGAGGCGGATGTGCCGGCCTACAATATACCATGCAGGTATCCAGTAAGACGGAGGGAGACGAGGTGATCGAACAAAGCGGGGTGCGAGTCTTTCTTGCTCAGGATAGCCTCGAGCACCTCAGAGGGTGTCATATCGACTATTCGAGTGACCTTTCCGACGCTGGCTTCAAGATTGTGAACCCGAATGCTGCACGCTCATGTGGTTGCGGCACTTCTTTCGAAGCAAAAGAAGAAGGTGTTGAGCCGGACTACGATTCAAGTCTCGACGGAAGCAACTGCTCCTGAATGCCGCACACAATGACTTTCTGCCTTCCGCTTTCTGGCTCCTTCGCGGAGCTGATGGGGCCAGGTTTCTCCGTAGTTTCCCCTTTGCTGCAGCCTGACATCTTGCCTCGACCCACCATTCATTTACCACACCGACTCGTAGCTCGAACTCGTCACCGCTGATGCCAAGGTCTCAGGAGTTGAAGACATTTATCAAACGCCGTCCACCCTGGTTCTGGTGGATGCTTGCCCAGCTCCTTGCAGGTGCGTTTGCAGTCGCTAGCTGGAGCTTCTGTCTCTTTCTATTCAGTGTCCCCGAGCGTCCATGGAATTATGAAACCCTCCGGAAGCTCGGCAGAATCTCCCCTGTCCAACCCTATGATCCAATCGAGGCCCCGGAGGGTGCGAGTGCAGATCCTCAGTTACTTCTTTCAAAATTTTACTCTCTCTCCAGTGCTCAGTTGGCCGCTCACAACCTTCATTTCAAGCGGAACTACATCACAAACTTTACCAAGCCAGAGGTTGTTCACTACGTTGAAGGGACCTACCAGCTCACAAGTAGTCGCCAACTCACGGAGGCAGACTTGTTTTACCCCGGAATGGCCTGCCGGTTCGAGGCCATCGTCCTCGCCGACGAACTGGCGGAACCAAGTCCCTATCCGGTGATCCTGGAGCTTCTCCTACCCTTGGATACACCCGAAACCAATTCATTCTACCCCGTCGGACACCAGCTTACTTTGAAATACCTCGAGCACAGGGCTCTCATCCTGCATGCCTCAAGAACTGGCACTGCCAAGGAACCTCAATTGTGCCTGACCGTAGTACCCCTAGCCTTTGAGAATTACCAAGATCCCGATGGGAATCCACTCCCACTCGCACCACCTGATCCGCTCAGGGTCTCAGCACAATTCCCGGTTCTGACCGAAAACCAACCTCGATAAACCTTCTCGCAGAATCTCTGGAATTCACTCTGGCAAACAACCCGATCCTTTACCTTCCTCTGAGACGGATTACCTCGGATGGCCCCACCACGAAGTTTTCGGTTCCTGCAGGATTCACCTTTTCGCCCTCCTGCACCTGATACTCAAAAACCTTCAGCGGCTTCACTCCAGCCACCTGCGACATAAGGTACACACGAACGGCTAGCGGCTCTTTCCCTTCTCCACCTGGCAGTTTACGCGCGGTAAACTGCACCTCATTTAATCCGTCTCTCGCGCCCCCGATAACGACCTCCGAAGCCTTGGTATTCTGATACAGATGCCGGCTAACGCCATTCACCATCACTTTCACCTCCCGCCCCGGACAGTAGACATATGTCTTGGCGATATATTTCACGGCCCCGCGAAGCACTATGGCTGGCTGCTCGATATTCCCCTTCGGCGAAAACTCTGGTCCCTCAAGATGTTCAAGCTTTCCTGCCTCAAGCTGTTTCCGTGCTTCTGGAATGCTTGCGAGGTTCATGTAATCTGCCGAGTCATACTTCCAACGATTACCTTCTTTCGTAAACGAGAGAACCAAAAGATTGTTGGGCGGATTTCCACCTACTTTAAAATCTACAGGCCCGAGATATATCATGTTGGCCGTGATTCCTTTCACTTTGACTGCCAGCAGTTTCAGCGGCCGGTTATCAGGTGGGCTCGCAGGAAGGCTCGAGAGGGCAAAAGATATGGGCCGGCGCTCTGAATGAATCCTGTTGAGGATGGAGATCCGGCGATGAGAGGCTGTATGAACCTGCCATTTCTCAATATCTCTCCTGATCACGGAATCTCTCCAATGCTGGTATACTGC
The DNA here is from genome assembly GCA_002380675.1 of Akkermansiaceae bacterium UBA4145. Taxonomy (GTDB): domain Bacteria; phylum Verrucomicrobiota; class Verrucomicrobiia; order Verrucomicrobiales; family Akkermansiaceae; genus Roseibacillus_B. Next base: position 37,798 of record DFWB01000346.1, on the reverse strand, counting down.
ATCAAGATGTCGAACGAGGGCGGCATCGGCCTCCTGCGGAGCCCCCTGTAGCGTCCCGGCAATCCCGCTAACACCCAAACAGGCTAAAACCATACGAATCATGACGTAAACTATGGACATCCCCGATCCTGAATGAAAAATAAATCCACCCGTTCTTCCCTTTTTCACGTGATCGACCAACTTGTCAAAGCTCCCGCAATCGGTGAGGCGCGCGATCAAGAGCTTCTGAAGAAGGCTCATTCTTTCATTTACTTTCATTCGCCGGAAAAGGACCTGGCTGCGCACTTCTTTTTCCCACCCGGACACGAACCACAGTCTGCAAGCGCGCCAGTCATCCTCTTCCTCCACGGAGGAATGTGGGATCTCTCCATGGCAACCCAATTTGTTCCCCATGCCCTTCACTTTGCGGCGCGGGGTGCCGTCTGCATGTGCGTCGAGTATCGGGTTGCGGGAGAGAACAACAGCAATAGCCCCGTCGACGCTCTCGAGGATACTGCCATGGCGATGGTTTTTCTCCGAAAGAACGCAGCTATCCTCGGTGTCGATCCAGAAAAGATTGTCCTAGGGGGGTCGGGCTCAGGAGCTCACCTCGCCCTTTGTTGTGCAACCCTTCCAGAAATTGGAAAAGAGCCCGGAAAGCATTTCCGACCCTGTGCTCTTTTTCTGTTTAGTCCGGTTGTCAACACTACTCGTAAGGGGGTAGGCGGAGAGAGCTTCATTTCTGAAGAGGAAGCGAAGCACTTCAGCCCCTCTGAATACGTGCCACAGGCAGGCCTTCCTCCTTGCATACTTTACCACGGCAAGAATGACCGGCTCATTCCCGTCGAGGTAGTGGCGAAATTTGCCAAGCGATACGGCAAGAAAAAGAACCGTTGCGAGCTGATCGAATTCGAAGGTGCTGGCCACACCTTTTATAATTACAACTCTCATCAGCAGAATTACGAGGTCACCCTGCGTTCAGCAGACGCCTTTCTGGTCAGCCTTGATATCCTCGAGCCCGATCCTCTCGCTAACGAACTTCAATGAGCACCACCTTCCGGGCGGCCCAAGACACGAATGGCCCATCTATTCTCGATTGAAACCCGGTGCCTTTGAATTCTACGGGAACCCCGAGACTCCAGCCACGCCAGAGAAGATTATTCGCAGCCTGTAGCTCTAAAGGTTGCCTCCGACCCACGCCACCAGCTCAAAACGAGTGTAAGACGATGACGAGGGACAGGACTTGCACAAAGCCAGGGCCGTCTGTAGATTCCCGCTAACCGCAACCTGTTATGTTCAAGAAATCACTTCTCACCGCTGTTGCCATTATTGGGTCTTTCCTCACTGCCACCGGTCAGGATGACGCTGCGAAGCCGCCTAACCCTCTTGAGACGCCCTCTCCCAAAGGAGCCCGCGTTTACATTCAGGGGATCAAGGACGGGAGGACCTTCAAAGGACCCGTCACGATTCGTTTCGGACTGAAAGGAATGGGCGTGTGCCCTGCAGGGACCTACCTTCCTGATACAGGACATCATCATCTTCTGATCAACATGGATGCCTCTGAACTCGACAAGAAGTTGCCGATTCCATCCATTGATGGGAAATGCCTTCACTACGGCAAAGGACAAACCCAAGTCACCCTCGACCTGCCAAAAGGCAAGCATACTCTCCAGCTCGCTTTCGCAAATTTTGCACACATCCTCCACAAGCCTGCGGTGATTTCAAAGAAGGTCACCATCACTGTGGAGTAGAAGTCTCCAGTGGCAGGATAATCCATTGAGGGATCAAATACCCTCAGTCGAGCACCCGGGGCGCAGAAAGAGCCTTGACCGGGAGCTATGACTGCCCACGCAACCAAATGGCGTGGAACCTGACCAAGTGATTGCTTCAGGGATTTCTTCCTGTGAGTGCCTTTGCGGGATTCTCCTACGGGGAGCTTACGGGAGCTGAGTGCTACCCATGAGATAGCGGTCGCATTCTCGCGCAGCCCCCCGCCCCTCGTTAATTGCCCACACAACGAGGCTTTGGCCGCGCCGCATATCGCCAGCAGCAAAAACCCCTTCCACGTTGGTCGTGTATTGTTCGTGCTCAGCCTTGACGTTACTGCGCGCATCCGTTTCGAGCCCAAACTGGTCTACCACCTCTTGCTCCGGGCCAACAAACCCCATCGCGAGGAGCACCAGCTGACTAGGCAGAACCCGTAGCGTTCCCTCCGTCTCGATTGGCGAGAATCGCCCGGCCTCATCTTTCTGCCAGGTGATGTCCACTACCTCGATGCCCGAAACGTTACCGTCGTCGCCCTTGATGAACCGCTTCGTCATGACGAGATACTTACGAGGTTCTTCACCCTGTAGGGCCTGTGCCTCCACCTGACCGTAGTCAAGAGTGTAAACCTTGGGCCACTCAGGCCAGGGGTTGTCTGGAGCACGCTCCATGGGCGGCATGGGCATAATTTCGAGCTGTATGACGCTTTTACACTTCTGGCGAAGACTAGTACCAACACAATCTGTGCCTGTATCGCCCCCTCCAATGACAATCACATCTTTCCCTGTCGCGTTGAGTTCTTCTGGGTTCGTTCCATCGAAATCGTGATCAAGCTGATGACTGGTATTGGCAGTAAGGAAATCCATGGCCATATGAACCCCCTTCGCCTCTCGATTGTCGATCGGCAGATCTCTCCCCTTGGTGGCTCCACAGCAGAGAACCGTGGCGTCGAATTCCTTGGTTAGTCGTTCCTTCGACCAATCTGGGTCCTTCCCGATATCAACGCCCGTCACAAATTCTACTCCTTCCTCACGCATGAGATTAACCCGGCGGTCAACGACTTCCCTCTTATCAAGTTTCATGTTGGGGATCCCATACATGAGCAATCCTCCAATGCGATCAGCCCTCTCGAATACGGTGACCTGATGGCCCGCAAGGTTAAGCTGATCCGCACAAGCAAGACCTGCAGGACCGGAGCCTACCACCGCAACCTTCTTCCCTGTCCGCTTGGCTGGAATCTGGGGCGTAAACCATCCCTCTTCCCAACCTCGATCGACAATAGAGCACTCAACATCCTTGATCGTAACGGGAGGCTCTATGTAACCGAGCACACACGACCCTTCGCAGGGAGCCGGGCAGACCCGGCCGGTGAATTCCGGAAAATTATTGGTTTTCCGTAAACGCTCGAGAGCTTCCTGCCAACGATTACGGTATACGAGGTCATTAAACTCCGGGATAAGATTATTCACCGGACAGCCACTGGCCATGCCAGAAATGAGAAGGCCTGTATGGCAATAGGGAGTCCCACAATCCATACAACGCGAACCCTGCTCCATCACTTTTTCGTCTGAGCGATGAGCATGAATCTCCTTCCAGTCCATGATCCGCTCAAGCGGCGGACGATTCGGAATGGTTTCCCGTTCGGTGTCTAAGAATCCTGTTGCTTTTCCCATTGCGTCGAAATGTGTCTGTATGGCGGGAGTGTGAATCTTGTCGTGCTGGAAAATGGAGACTTTGATCGCCCCACCACCGCGTCGTATTAATACCTACTTCAATTCCCAACCTTTGCGTTTTCTTCGAATGCAGCAAGAATGACGGCATCTCCTTCAAGCCCACTTTCTTCGGCTCTTTTGATGGCGTTGAGAACCCTCTCGTAGTCGGCCGGTAGCACTTTGAAAAACTGAGGCACGATCTTGCTCCACTCATCCAAAAGCCTCTTTCCCTTCTTACTCCCCGTGAGGTCAACGTGCTTCTCGATGCGATCTTTCACCTCTAAAATCTCGCTATCACCACACTCAATCAGGGGGTAAAGGTTGACCATTGCACGGTTAAGCTTGGACTCAAAGTCCCGGTTTTCATCGTATACGTATGCGACCCCACCACTCATGCCTGCCGCAAAATTGCGCCCGGTCCCACCAAGGCAGACCACCGATCCACCTGTCATATACTCGCAGGCGTGATCACCTACTCCTTCAACCACCGCGTGCACGCCACTGTTGCGGACACAGAAGCGTTCGCCTGCCATGCCCGCGATATTAGCTTCACCACTTGTCGCTCCGTAGAAAGCCACGTTCCCGATAATGATGTTTTCTTCAGGAACGAAGTCAGGGTGCGAGTCCCTCGGAGAGTAGACAATCACCTTAGTTCCACAAAGACCCTTCCCGATATAATCGTTAGCGTCTCCTTCCAATTCGAGCCTCATTCCTTGCGGACAAAACGCCCCAAAGCTCTGCCCTGCACTTCCCTTAAACTTGAGTTGAATCGTATCCTCAGGAAGCCCTTCGGCACCATAACGACGACTGATCTCGGCGCCGGTAATCGTACCCACCACCCGGTTGGTATTAAGAATAGGCAGCTCAGCAGAAACCTTGGCACCAGATTCCAGGGCAGGCCTGCAAAGCTCTAAAAGAGTGGTGTTATCCAGAGCTCGATCCAGAAGGTGATCCTGCGCCTGGGTGCAGTAGCTACCTACCTGATCGCTGACCTCTGGCTGATAAAGAATGTTGGAGTAATCAAGTCCCTTGGCCTTCCAGTGATCAACCGCCTTACGCATTTCCAGACGGTCACAGTGACCTACCATCTCATCAATCGTCCGGAAGCCTAGCTTGGCCATCAGCTCCCGAATTCCTTCAGCGACGAAGTTCATGAAGTTCACCACGTTTTCGACCGCACCGTTGAACTTTTCCCGGAGGCGCGGATCCTGCGTGGCCACTCCAACCGGACACGTGTTCTTGTGGCAGACCCGCATCATGAGGCACCCAAGGGTCACCAGCGGCGCGGTCGAAAACCCATACTCTTCCGCACCGAGCAAAGCCGCAATAACGACGTCCCGGGCAGTTTTAAGCTGACCGTCCGTCTCCAGAACTACTCGACTTCGAAGATCATTTAGAAGCAGAGTCTGGTGAGTTTCTGCCAGCCCGAGTTCCCATGGGCATCCGGCGTGCTGAATCGAGGAACGAGGACTTGCGCCTGTCCCTCCATCGTGACCGGAAATGAGCACAACGTCTGCCTTTGCCTTCACCACACCTGCGGCCACTGTTCCAACTCCGATTTCTGAGACAAGTTTGACGTTTACCCGGGCATTGACATTCGCATTCTTGAGGTCGTGGATGAGTTCTGCCATATCCTCGATCGAGTAAATATCGTGGTGGGGCGGCGGAGAAATCAGGCCCACCCCTGGTGTCGTGCCTCGAACTTTTGCAATCTGTGGAAGGACCTTGTGCCCCGGAAGCTCTCCCCCCTCCCCGGGCTTGGCTCCCTGTGAAATCTTAATTTGCAATTCCTCAGCATTGACGAGGTAGTGACTGTGAACACCGAAACGTCCACTCGCGATCTGCTTGATGGCGCTTTTTTTTGAGTCCCCGTTGGGCAGAGGTTCAAATCGAACTGGGTCCTCTCCTCCTTCTCCTGTGTTGGAGCGCCCCCCGACCCGATTCATCGCTACGGCAAGAGCCTCGTGAGCCTCTTTGGAGATCGAGCCATAGGACATGGCCCCTGTTTTAAAGCGCTTCGCGATTTCAGAAGCAGGCTCGACCTCCTCCAGAGGAATTGCCTTCGCCGGGTCGAACTTGAACTCCATCAGTCCGCGCAGGGTATAGAAATCCCGTGACTGGTTATCGATCAGCTCACTATAGCTCGTGAAAATCTCATAGTCTCCGAGCCGAGTTGCCTGCTGTAGAAGATGAATGCTCTGCGGGTTAAAAAGGTGGCGTTCACCATCGGCACGCCACTGATAGAGCCCCCCGGCATCGAGGGCCTCGTTCTCTACTTCCCGAGGCTTGAAGGCGTCATCATGACGAATTTTCACTTCCTGCGAAATCACGTCCAGCCCGATGCCCTCCACCCGCGAAGCGGTGCGACAGAAATACTTATCGACGACCTGCCTGTTTAGGCCGACACACTCAAAAATCTGTGCTCCTCGGTAACTGGCAACCGTTGAGATTCCCATTTTTGACATGGTCTTGACCACTCCTTTGATCGAGGCCTTGAGATACTTGGAGACCGCACTGTCGTAATCATCGACAAGCTCCCCACTATCAATCATAGCCGCAATTGTATCGATTGCCAGATACGGATTAACGACATCAACCCCGTAGCCGAGGAGCACTGCGAAGTGATGCACCTCCCGCGGTTCGCCCGATTCGAGAACTATGGAGACCTTCGTGCGGGTTCCCATGCCGATCAAGTGGTGGTGAAGTCCCGCTACCGCAAGCAGCGCGGGGATTGGGGCATGGCTCTCGCCTACTCCACGATCCGAAAGAATAAGAATATTCACCCCTTCGCTGATAGCAGAATCAGCAGCAGCACAGAGCCTGTCCATCGCTTGCTCAAGATCTGAACCGAAAATCTCATTCTCAGAACCGTGCGACACGAGCTTCTCAGCGGATTCTGAATCCTGACCCACAAAGGTGTAGAGAATTGGAATGGTCTGACTCTTGAAGCCCTCCCTCTCAATGTTGTCCAAGGTCGCGAGGGAGGAACTGTCAATGATGGGGTTTTCCAGCCGGATCATTCGGCAATTCTCTGGCCGCGGATCGAGAATATCCTGTTCCGAACCTACAAAGGTTACGCTCGCGGTAATCAATTCCTCCCGAATCGGATCGATCGCCGGATTCGTGACCTGAGCAAAGAGTTGGCGAAAATAATTGTAGAGCAACTGAGAGCGATCCGAAAGCACAGCCATCGGGGCATCGTTACCCATTGAGCCAAGAGGCTGGTTCCCGGTTTCGGCCGAAGGCCCAAGAATGAATCTTTTGTCCTCAAAGGTATATCCAAAGGCCCGGTTACGCTGAATGAGATCATATCCCCTGAGCCGCTCTCTCTGATCAAATTTTGGCAGTTTATCAAAATGAAGTCGATTGGCGCTCAACCAGTCCCCATAGGGATTTTCCGCAGCGATCTCTTCCTTGACTTCATCATCTCCCACGATGCGGCCCTTGTTCGTATCGACCAGGAAGATACGACCTGGCTCAAGGCGGCCCTTTTTCACCACAGTGGCAGGATCAACTTTAAGGACCCCAACCTCCGACGCCATGATCACAAGGTCATCTGATGTCACGTAATAGCGGGAAGGACGAAGACCATTCCGGTCAAGAACAGCACCGATGGAAATGCCGTCACAGAAAGCGATCGAAGCCGGCCCATCCCAGGGCTCCATCATACAGGCATGATACTCGTAAAAATTCTTCTTGGTCTCCGTCATGTGTTCATGTTTTTCCCAGGGCTCGGGAATCATCATCATGACGGCATGCGGCAACGAACGCCCGGACAGAACGAGAAATTCAAGGCAATTGTCAAACATCGCGGAGTCTGACCCATCATCGCGTATGATAGGCAGAATCTTATCAAGATCCTTTCCCAAGACCCCACTATCGAGAAGCTGCTGCCTTGCTTGCATCCAGTTCGCATTACCCCGCATCGTATTGATCTCTCCGTTGTGCGACATATAGCGAAAAGGCTGTGCACGGGGCCAACTGGGGAAGGTATTTGTACTAAAGCGCGAATGAACCAACGCCATCGCAGACTCCATGTCGGGGTGATGCAGGTCGGGGAAATACTCCCCAAGCTGACCAGTAGTCAGCATCCCCTTGTACACGATGGTTCGGGCTGAAAGAGTCGCCGAGTAAAAGAAGTCTCCTCCATTCAAACCGCTATAACGGATGGCGTCAGAGGCCCGGCGACGAATGACGTAGAGCTTCCTTTCGAAATCCTGGTCATCCTCGATGTCATCGCTACGGCCAATGAAGATCTGTTTCATCAGGGGCTCACATGCCCTGGAATCGTCTCCGAGAATCTCACTTTTCACGGGAACATCACGCCAGCCAAGAACTACCTGTCCTTCCTCGTTTACAAGTCCCTCAAAAATTGACATTGCCCGGGAACACGCATCCTGCTCGGGTGAAAGATACAGGAATCCTACTGCGTAACGGCCTTCTTCAGGCAACTCGATGCCAATCCCCGCTGAGACGGTCTCAAAGAATTTGTGCGGCAATTGGAAGAAGATCCCGGCGCCGTCCCCGGTGTTTGCATCACATCCACACCCTCCGCGGTGATCCATGTTAACACACATCTCCAACGCTCCCTCGATGATACTGCGAGATTTCTGGCCCTTGAGGTGACAAAGGAATCCTACGCCACAGGAGTCTTTCTCGTTAGCAGGATCGTAGAGCCCCTGCTTACGTGGCATTCCTGAGGCACGGAGGGGGCTTTGGCTCGCTTGCATATTGGTTTCGATAGTCAGCCCCGCATACTGCGGGGCACTCCAAGGACATGTCTGGACCAGACTTTCGGTAGTTGATGGTGGAGCGTTAATATTTAGCGGCTCGTTGTTCTGGTCAAGCTCCGGGTTGCCTCAGTTTTTCCGCCGGCACGATCAATTGTATCCGCTGCGGTATTGCTGCAGACACTTCGGCAGAAGGGCCGGGAGGTTAATAGTGGTGCAAAATAACCTTTATCTGAAGGCTCAGGCTCATTTGAGCTTTTAAGCGGAAGAAGCCACCAAGCCCGGGCCGACATCACTCAAACTGCCAACCATTTATGAAAAACTTCATGGATGGCGGAGGGGCTGATCAAATTTGACCGCCTAGATGGGCTCAGAGACTAAGGTCAAAACTTATCCACTTGGCAGCGCCTCGCAGCGCTTTATGGTTCTCTATCCAAGGGGCACGGAAATTGCTTCCAGTCCCGCGGGTCACTGAAAATCAGTGAAGGAGGATAGCGAAAGCTCTGCAAACCCAAGCGCTGGCCCGACTCAAGAAGGCCCTGCCGAGGTTCTGCGCAAGTTGTCCCAGCCTGAAGATATGAGCCTTTACCATCCAGATTTCACTCCAGACACCACCGGGTCGCTCCACAGGTGGAGTAACGAGAGCGATAATTGCGGAATGGGCGCCATCGCCTTGCTGAACGGAGACCGAAATTATCAAACTCTGGATCACGCGATCACCTCCGTGTGTAACATGACCCACCGTGGAGCGGTGGACGCAGACATGAAAACCGGAGACGGAGCCGGAATTCTGACCCAGATTCCCTACCCTATTTTCCGGAAAGCTGCGTCTGCAATGGGGCACAAGATAAGTAACGAGACCGATCTCGCCGTAGGGGTATTCTTCCTTCCACGGAACAACGAGGAAGCCCAGGCCGAAGTGAAATCGGCTGCAGAGTCGATCGTTGCACGACGCGGAATGACTCTGGTGGGATGGAGACAGGTGCCCGTATACCCTGACGAACTTGGGGAGATCGCGCGAGAAACTCAACCTGAGATTCTGCACCTGATTCTCGAAAAGCCCCCGCAATGGGAGGGCGATTTCTATGAGCGGCAGCTCTTCCTTGTTCGCCGCGAGTTGGAAAAGCAATTTGCAGATCTCTCGGGGTTCTACATCCCCACACTCTCAAGCCGACTCATCAGCTACAAGGGACTCGCCCAACCGGAAACGTTGCGGGCGTTCTATGCTGATCTGCAGGACAGCGATTACCAGATTGGCGTTTCGTTGTATCACCAAAGATTTTCCACCAACACCTTTCCGGCTTGGCCTCTCGGTCAGCCATTTCGGATGCTCTGCCATAATGGAGAGATCAACACCGTCAGAGGCAACCGGAATTGGATGGCTTCCCGTGAAGAATTCTTTGATTCTGATCTTTGGGGAGATGACATCGAACTCCTTAAGAACATTTTAAGCTGTGAGGAATCAGACTCATCCTCTCTGGACCGCGCCTTTGAGTTGCTGGTTCTCTCGGGCAGATCTCTTGAGCACGCAATGTGCATGCTGGTTCCTCCCGCATTCCGACATGATCCGGAAATTTCTGACCAGGTGAGGGCTTTCTACTCTTATCTTAGCTCCTTCGTCGAACCATGGGACGGGCCGGCGGGCCTAGTCTACACGGATGGCACCAAGGTCTGCGCCTCTCTCGATCGAAACGGTCTGCGTCCGTCGCGTTTCACCCTGACAAGCGATGGCCTGCTCTGTATCGGATCGGAATCCGGGACTATCCAGATTCCTCCGGAGAAAGTAATTCAGCGAGGACGTCTCGGCCCAGGGCAAATGCTTTCGGCCAATACCGCAACCGGCGAGCTCAAGCTCGACCATGAGATTAAGGAAGAACTGGCCGCCCTGCAGCCCTATGGAAAGTGGGTTGATGAGAATCGGGCGGAATTGAGAAAATTCGTGACCCCGGAGCCGCAAGTCCCGGCAGATGACTTGGACGCCCTGTATCTATCCCGCTGCCAAGTTACCCACGGAATCACTCTCGAGGATCTCGACATGGTATTCCCTCCAATGATCAAGGCGGCACAGGAGGCCGTCCACTCAATGGGAGACGATATTCCACTGGCTCCTCTCTCGAGATACCCCAGACTACTCTTTACCTACTTCAAGCAGCTCTTTGCACAGGTAACCAATCCCCCGATTGATCCAATCAGGGAATGGGCCGTTATGACGCTCTCTGCGGGCCTTGGCCCGGAGAGGAATCTTTTAAGGGAGAGCCCGGAACACGGGCGGATTCTCCAGCTCGAATCGGCTATTCTGTTTGAGCAGGAACTCGAGGCTATCCGTAACCGGGAAGAGCATGGGTTCGTTGCGGTTTCTATTGATACCACATGGGACCTCGAAGAGGGTCCGGGTGGGCTCAAGACCGCACTTGACCGGGTTTGTCAACTGGCTGAGAGGGCCGTTGATGATGGGGTAGAGATTCTTATTCTTTCAGATCGTGCCTTTTCTGAGACAAGAGTCTGCCTGCCGTCCCTTCTGGTAACTGGCGCGGTCCACCATCACCTTAATGGTGTGCGGAAAAGAATGCGGGCCTCCATCGTCGTCGAAACCGGTGAGGCCAGAGACACCCACCAGATCGCATGCCTTTTTGGGTTTGGGGCCACCGCAGTATGTCCCTATCTTGGATACGCTACCGTCCGTCAGGTAGTTGCTACCGACAACCGGAAGAAGCTCGGAGAAGACATGACTCCCCAGATCGCCATGGCCAATTATCGCAAGGCCTTGGAAAAGGGCCTACTGAAAATCATGTCGAAGATGGGCATCAGTGTTCTCAACTCCTACCAGGGTGCTCAGATCTTCGAAGCGATTGGAATAGGACAATCCGTGATCGATTATTGCTTTGCAGGCACACACTCCCGAATTGGTGGAGTGGGATTCTCCGATATCGCGGAAGAAAGCATCATCCGCCACCGGGCGGCATGGGAAACGGATATTCCTGAAGGTGAGACCCTCGATCTCGGCGACCCCGGATATAACCGCTACCGGCGAACCGGAGAGCGCCACGCCCTAAGCACAGAAGTTATCAAGAATTTCCATACCTTTGTAAAAACCGGAGATAAGGATACCTACGAAGACTACGTAAAAGCCACTCTCGAGACGACCCCATCGACCATCAAGGACCTCCTTGAGTTCGTCCCCGGCACACACGGTCCCGTGCCTCTGGACGAGGTAGAGCCAATTGATGAAATCAGACGTCGTTTCACAACCGCTGCCATGTCGATGGGGGCACTCTCTCCTGAGGCCCATGAAACACTCGCCATCGCCATGAACGCCATTGGGGGAAAGTCTGACTCCGGCGAAGGCGGCGAGGACCCCCGTCGATTCGAGCCGTATCCCAACGGAGACTGGGCAAGATCCCGTATTAAACAGGTTGCTTCCGGTCGCTTTGGGGTTTCTGCCCACTATCTCGTCAACTGTGACGAAATCGAAATCAAGATGGCCCAGGGGGCCAAGCCCGGCGAGGGCGGTCAACTCCCAGGACACAAGGTGACCGGCCTGATCGCAAGACTTCGTCACACCCAACCCGGCGTGCAACTGATTTCACCTCCTCCCCACCACGATATTTACTCCATTGAGGATCTCGCCCAGCTCATTCACGATTTGAAGGAAATCAACCCCCGGGCCAAGATCACCGTAAAACTGGTGGCAGAGTCTGGAGTGGGAACTATTGCAGCCGGAGTAGCCAAGGCTGATGCTGATGTCATTCTGGTCTCCGGCCACGACGGAGGCACTGGAGCTTCTCCCCTCTCCTCCATCAAACATGCCGGACTTCCCTGGGAGCTTGGTGTCTCCGAGACCCAGCAGACACTGGTCCTCAATAATCTGCGAAATAGGGTGACCCTGAGGACGGACGGCGGCATGCGAACCGGGCGCGACATTGTCATCGCCGCCATGCTGGGTGCGGAGGAGTATAATTTTGGCACTATCGCGATGATCGCCATGGGGTGTGTTTACGTGCGCAAATGCCACCTCAACACCTGCCCGGTGGGCATTGCAACCACCAGCCCAAAATACCGTGCAAAGTTCAAGGGAACACCCGAAATGGTCATCCAGTTTTTTGACTCTGTTGCTCAGGAGGCGCGGGAAATTATGGCCAGCATCGGCGTCCGTCGGATGGCGGACCTCATTGGATATCCAAGCTACCTGAGGCAACGGGAAGTGCCTGATCATAACAAGGCAAACACGATCGACCTGTCGGCGGTTCTGAAAGATGTCGCACCCGAAGCAGCTGAGAGGAGCGGCATACCTCTGCAGGATATCGCTCGAAGCCGCCAGCTAGAGAGCAACGATGGCATGCACAAGCCGGCACTCGACCTCAGGATTATCCAGGACGTAGTAAACAAAACAGGGAGCGGCGGCGGAGATACAGACGACTTCACAGAGTCAAGCGATGCAAAACACGTCGGGGAAACCTTCCGCAGACTGATGGATCAGCCTCCAATTTCACTCGACTACGAAGTTGTGAATACCGATCGCAATATCGGCACCAGGTTGTCTGGCCGTGTGGCCGAGATCTATGGGAATAGCGGACTACCAGACGGCACGATCAATCTCGTATTCCGGGGATCTGCGGGGCAATCCTTCGGATGTTTTCTCTGTAGCGGGCTGCGTCTCGAATTGATCGGCGAGGGAAATGATTATGTCTGCAAGGGAATGTCCGGCGGCGAAGTGATCATCCGACCACCCGATACCATATCTCCGGAATTTGAGGCCGCTTCGAACTCGATTGTCGGTAATACCGTGCTTTATGGCGCGACAGCAGGCACGCTTTTGGTCAACGGATGTGCCGGAGAAAGGTTCTGCGTTCGTAATTCTGGAGCCACGGCGGTAGTTGAAGGGGTTGGGGACCACGGATGCGAATATATGACCAATGGCCTCACTGTCATTCTGGGCCTGACTGGAAAAAACTTTGGTGCAGGAATGTCGGGTGGAACCGTCTATGTTTACGATATTGACGGGCTCTTCCAGTCCCGCATCAACTCGGAAATGATTATCGCGCTGCCAGTCAAACGCAGCGAGGACATCGCGGAAGCGAAGGGCCTCATAGAGGAGCATCACAAACAGACCGGGTCTCCACGGGCACGGCTCCTTCTCGATGATTGGGAAGCCGCTCTAAGAAAACTGATCCGTGTAATCCCCAAGGAACGGGCCGAATTAGAACGACAGGAGTCTCAGCACGAGAATGCCACCGAACCCGCAGCCCTGAAGTAAATCATTGCCCCTCCCCGGTGTTATCCAGCATGGTCAGGTCGTGACTGAGGAAAACGCTGAAGAGAATCATGACCCTGCGATACCAGAGGGAGAGACTGCTCACAACGAGGAGCCGGATCCTGATAAAAGGAAAGGCTCTCTGCTCCTCAGAGTGAGGATTGTGATTCTCCTGCTCATGGGAGCCGCTTTTCTAGTCGTTGCGACTGCAAACAGGCAATCCATCACTATTGATCTCATCGCAAAGAAAATCGAATTCTCACTCTCCTTGACTCTGATCCTGACCTTTTTCGGCGGGACTATCGCAGGCCTTCTCCTTGCCTATTTCCGCCCATGGCGGAAGCGGGATTAACTACCCAACACTCGCTCATGCCTTACTCTCAATCTGTCAGCCGTTGGTGCTTTGGAGATTACTCCCTCGAAGAACTTGCCGAACGCGCGGCTAACATCGGGCTAAAGGGGGTCGACCTCCTGCACCCACAGGAGGTTTCCGCGATTCGCCCTTTTGGGCTCTCTTGCCCGGTCACGGCCGCACCAGAGCACGAGAGTGGAATCGGCTGTATCGAGCGCGCCTTCAATCACCGGGAGCACCATGACACCCTCTACGAGATCTATCAGGAACTGATTCCGTCCGCAGCAGAATCCGACATCCCCCACGTGATTACCTTCAGCGGAAACCGCGAAGGAATCTCGAACGAAGAAGGACTCAATAACTGCGCCCTCGGACTGGAGAGAGTTCTTCCGCTTGCAGAAGAGCACAATGTTGTTCTGGTCATGGAACTTCTGAACTCCAAGGTTGATCACCCGGACTATCAGTGCGATCACACCAGCTGGGGAGTAGAGCTATGCAGGAAGATTGATCATCCACGATTCAAGCTCCTCTACGATATCTATCACATGCAGGTAATGGAGGGAGATGTGATCGCCACTATCCGTGAAAACATCGATTATATTGCCCACTTTCATACTGCTGGCGTCCCTGGCCGAAACGAACTGGATGCGAATCAGGAGCTTAACTATCCGGCCATAGCCCAGGCAATCGCCAGCATCGGGTATAAAGGCTTCGTGGGTCACGAGTTTATTCCCACCGCAACCGATCCCTTCTCTTCTCTCGCTGAAGCAGTTCGGACATGGGCCCAGTCACCCTGAAATTCGCCATGCACTCAAGCTGCCCTTCATGAACTCTCCCTTGCACTCGGCCCATTACCGAATCCCATACTTTTGCCTTAAATTGCTGGCATTTATAGGCGCTCAGGCATTCCTGACCTATTCTGCCTCAGCCATCCCCAACGCGGTCGGAGGCTTTCTAGCTCAAGCCGAAAGCCCCCTCAATGACACCGAAATTGGGGATCGCCTTCTCGACCCCAAACTCTGGGCTGGCCAACTCGAACTCCCCGGCACTTGGCGGGAGGAAGCGCCCATCGCCAGCGTGAAAGGAAGTTACCTCGCCGCCCGCCCAAAGGTAATGGGTCTCCCCGCTATTATGGTTCAAGCCCGCCACCGTGAGGGCAAGCTCGACTCACTCGCCATAACCTTCGCCGATGCCGGATCCTACTTCGGATATCTCAACGAGAAGCTTCCGCCCGGCCTGAGCCCCCGGCAGCAGCAAGCGGAACTTCAACGCCGTCTCGCCGCCAAGCAGCAGCAATTTTCCTCCTTCTTCCGTAAAACAGAAACCTCTCTCAGGGATACTCTACGCGAACTCACCGAGAAACGCCCACGGGATAATCATATTGGAAAGACAAGGACTCTCAGGGCAGAGGTTATTGATTACCGGAAGGGCAACCTCGCCCTCCGGCTGCTGGTGGGAAATCAACGACTAATCCGCCTCCTTATCCAGCCAGTAGATTCTATCACCAGGGAGTGGCTCGATACCGATCGCTCTGCCATGTCCACCAGCGCTCTCAGTCGGGTTTACGAGGGCCGAGTCACCAAACCCGATAATGGAGACGTCCTCATAGGGACTCTCTCCATTGTCCCCCAGGGCTACAAGCCCTACTGTGGACTCAATACACTGACCATGGCAGCCCGTTACTTTGGACTGCACCTTGACGAAGACTGGCTTGCCGTCGCTGGCAAGTTCCAGAATACCGGATCAGCCGCTGGCTC
>DFWB01000346.1:0-21998 GCA_002380675.1 Akkermansiaceae bacterium UBA4145 | reverse complement strand
ATGAGGACTGGCTTTCAGTCGCTGGCAAGTTCCAGAACACCGGGTCGGCAGCAGGATCACAGCTTCCCCGCCTCTACCTCGCAGTGGCTCGAGAAGCGGCGTTGGACCTTCACAAGTCCAATGATTTCTCCCTTAACGAAGCACGAAAATCGATCGACCAAGGACTTCCCGTAGTAGTCTGGAGACGCTTTTCCGGCGCCCGAAACAAGGCCCACTCTCGTCAAACTCTTATGGCCGCCAAAAATCCAGATTATCGGATTCCTCGACCTGATACCGCTGCACGCGATTCATGGCCAGACCACAAGAGTCCTCTTCATGCCTCCGTGGTCGTCGGTTACAATCCCTCCCGGACAGAGGTTCTTTTCGTTGAAAGCTGGGCCGGCATGAAAATCCCTCGCCGTATGCGGGCTGAGGAGATGGCCGCGACGGCCTATCTGACCTTTTATTTCAAGCCGTAGTCTCCGGGCTCGATTCTGGCCTTCTGAAGCCTACACGATACACAAAAAGCCCTTAAAAGGAGCGAACTCTCGACGTCGCGGAAAACCCCGTTGCGATTACTCGTCCTCTAGGGTAGGTTCCCTAAGTCTACTGTGTGCGTCAATTCTTGGCTCGCGCCCGGACCGATGCTTTGACAAAGGGGGCAGCCCCTGCGGAGTGAGATCATGCCTTTACTGGAAGGTGTCTCTCCGGAGGAAGCCCCCAACCTATTGGGCTACGGGAACGTGGCTTGCGTAGTCAAGGACGGCACGGCGGATGACCGCAAAAGCCCGCTCGTTCACCCGAGCGGGTTTTTCATTTCTGCGCGGCAACGGGACAGGCAAAAGGCGTGGATCTACCCATTGAACCCCACACCCCAATCCATCTTCATCCAGCAGATGCGCTCACTTTCAAAGTAAAAATGCCCTCTGAACGTTTCGCCTTCAAGCATTCTTGGCAGCCAGTGCTCATCGTCCTCCCACATCATGTCATAGGGGATGTCAGAAACCTTAGTCCACCGAGGAATCGCTTCCTCTGTTTCTCCGGCCCTACCTGAAAAGGCCTCAGCCATGAAAACATGAACAAAAATATCAGGCAGGTCACTCATCGCAAAAAAAAGCTCTCCCATTTTTCGAGGTTTTAGGGGGGTAACAAGAAGCTCCTCCTGCGTTTCCCTGATCGCCCCCTCGAGCGGCGTCTCCCCCGGTTCAATTTTACCCCCTGGCGCGTTGATTTTTCCCGCCCCGATGCCTCTTAACTTCCGCATAAGAAGCACTTCATGTCCATCCCGGATAAACATCAGAGTTGCCCGCATCTCCGGCCTCCATCGGCCCCAGTCAATCGGTGAGGGCACGCTGCTGAAATCCTCCCCCATGCTCATCAATCCTCGAGATACGCCTCCATTCCCTCACAGGTGCAAACGAGGTTCCGATCTCCATGAACGTTATCAATTCTTCCCACCGCAGGCCAAAACTTATGATCTCTCAACCGCGAAACCGGAAAAGCAGCTAACTCTCTGGAATACGGACGATTCCATTCATCGCTCGACACCATCTCTGCAGTGTGAGGAGCCCGACGCAGGGCGTTATTCTCCGAGTCCCAATCTCCGCTGATGACTTTCTGGATCTCCCCGTGAATTGAAATCATCGCTTCACAGAAGCGGTCCAACTCTTCTTTAGATTCCGATTCTGTCGGCTCAATCATGAGGGTCCCTGGCACCGGCCAGCTCATTGTTGGTGCATGAAACCCGTAATCGATTAATCGCTTGGCAACATCTTCCACCGTAATTCCACTCTCTTTCTGAAGCGGGCGCAGGTCGATGATACACTCGTGCGCCACCCGGCCCTTCGCTCCTGTGTAGAGCACTGGAAAGTAATTCTTTAGCCTATGCGCAACATAATTGGCATTGAGAAGAGCCACTTTAGTCGCAGCCACCAATCCAGCGGCCCCCATCATCCGGATATACATCCATGAAATTACATTAATCGAGGCGCTACCCCAGGGAGACGCGCTGATGACCCCTTCTTCTTGGCCCAACACGGCGTGCCCCGGAAGATACTCAACCAGATGGCTTGCCACCCCGATCGGACCAACACCCGGACCTCCGCCCCCATGAGGAATACAGAATGTCTTGTGCAGATTAAGGTGACAGACGTCAGCCCCAATGTTCCCAGGACTGCAAAGCCCCACCTGAGCATTCATGTTTGCTCCATCCATATAGACCTGCCCCCCATGCGAGTGTATTATTTCGCATACCGTCTGTATCGTCTCCTCGAAAACACCGTGCGTGGAGGGGTAGGTCACCATCAAGGCCCCCAGATGTTCACTATGCTCCTCACACTTGGACTGGAGGTCCTCCACATCGATGTTCCCTTCCTCATCACACTCGATGGGCACCACCCGAAAGCCTGCCATCACGGCAGACGCTGGATTTGTCCCATGCGCCGAAAGAGGAATAAGGCACACGTCGCGCTCAGGATTGTTTCTCTTCTGATGATACCGTCGAATCGCCAGCAAACCTGCATATTCGCCCTGAGACCCAGCGTTTGGCTGAAGAGAAACTGCAGCGAACTGGGTGATTTCAGCCAGCCACTTTTCGAGAGTCTTCAACATCAGACGGTAACCTCCAGTCTGCTCTTCCGGAGCGAAGGGATGAATAGACCCCACTTCAGGCCAGGTAACTGGCATCATTTCCGAGGCCGCATTCAACTTCATGGTGCAGGACCCAAGCGCAATCATGGACTCGTTCAGCGCCAGATCTTTCCCCTCGAGTCGACGCAGGTAACGCATCATCTCGGTCTCACTGTGGTAAATGTTGAAGACTTCGTTTTCGAGAAACGAAGAAGTTCGCACCAGATGCTCGGG
This sequence comes from Akkermansiaceae bacterium UBA4145, assembly GCA_002380675.1. Taxonomy (GTDB): domain Bacteria; phylum Verrucomicrobiota; class Verrucomicrobiia; order Verrucomicrobiales; family Akkermansiaceae; genus Roseibacillus_B. The sequence continues at coordinate 19,157 of DFWB01000346.1, read as the reverse complement.
CACCCCTTGCTCTTCACCGCTCTCCATCGCTACTCCGAGACAGCCGAGAATATCTTCAACCTCCCTCAGGGTCACCGTTTCGTCCAGAGCGATTCCCACCTGTCCGGCACTTACCAGACGAAGATTGTAACCTTTACTCGCGGCAGCCTCCACAAACTCTCCGGCTTGTTCCCCAAGCTCCACGGTAAGGGTGTCGAAAAACCCACTACCAGAGAAGTTGAAACCTGACTGCTTTAGTGAACGCGCCATCCGCCCGGTCAAGGAGTAGATCCGGGAAGCTATTTTCCGCAACCCGTCAGGTCCATGATACACCGCATACATCGAAGCCATTACGGCGAGCAGGACCTGCGCAGTGCAGATGTTGGACGTCGCCTTATCACGCCGGATGTGCTGCTCGCGAGTCTGAAGCGCAAGGCGGTAAGCTGGCTTACCTGCATGATCCACGGAAACCCCTACTAACCGTCCTGGCAGCTTTCTCTTCAGCCGATCCTTGCATGCTATGTAGGCAGCATGAGGACCACCAAACCCCAGCGGCACTCCGAAACGCTGCGTCGATCCGACGCATAAGTCGGCGCCGAAGGCGCCAGGCTCCTTTAGAATCGTAAGTGCCAGAGGATCGGCTGCCACCACCAAAACTCCTCCTGCTGCATGCACTCTCTCCGCTAACCCTTCGTAATCGGAGATCGATCCCAACGTATCGGGATACTGGACAAGCGCCCCTGCAAAGACCCCTTCATCTGCGGGAAATTCCTGCCATTTTCCAATCACAAGCTCGACTCCAAGAGCTTCAGAGCGGGTTCGAAGAATATCGAGAGTTTGAGGGTGGCAGTTGCAATCGGCAAAAAAACTCTTTGATCTGGGGCTGACGGCCATTGCCATCGCCATCGCTTCCGCCGCTGCGGTGCCTTCATCAAGCAGGGAGGCATTTGCGACATCCATCCCCGTCAGATCCACAACCATACTCTGAAAGTTGAGCAATGCTTCCAACCTGCCCTGTGCAATTTCAGCCTGATAGGGAGTATAGGCCGTATACCATCCGGGGTTCTCGAGAACGTTGCGCTGGATTACCGAAGGAGTTTTTGTTCCATGGTATCCTTGTCCAATCAGCGAGCGTCGCACTTCATTCCGCGACATGACCTCTTTCAACTCTTCGAGGGCTTCGCTTTCACCAAGCGGAACCTCAAGGTCAAGCTCCTTGCCGAGGCGAATGGGCTGAGGCACAGCCTCCTCAATCAGGGCCTCCAAGCTATCACAGTCCAGATCACGAAGCATGTCCACACAGTGCTGCACGGACGGCCCTATGTGGCGTTCGGGGAAACCGGGAGGGATAGTCACTCTGGAACTCTCTGGCGCTGGGGGCCCACTGGGAAGAGCAACAGGAATTCCCATGCCCTCAACTGATCAGATCTTCGTATGCTGTGGCATCAAGGAGATCATCGAGATCACCAGCATCTTCCAAGCGGATCTTGAAAATCCAACCTTCCTCGTAAGGGCTGCTGTTAATCACCGAGGGATCACCCTCTAACTCCGTATTGATCGCCGTGATCTCTCCTCCAAGCGGCGAGTAGATTGGACTCGCCGCCTTGACTGATTCTACGGTGCCAACTTCATCTCCGCTACCAACGGCCTGTCCAACCGATGGCAGCTCGACGAAAACGACATCGCTCAATTCTTCCTGAGCGTGATCCGTGATACCAACCGTGGCGAGATCACCTTCGATGCTCACCCACTCATGATCCGATGTGTAATGAAGATTGTCGGGAATGTTCATTGCGTCTGCTGGTAGTATACCTAGCGCCTTAAGCCTTCTTGTAAAAAGGCTTTTTCGATACTTCTGCAGGAATCATCCGTCCACGCACTTCGACGGACACCGCAGTTCCTACCTGCGCGATGTCAAAGGGAAGATACGCCATACCGATCCCAACCCCGACCGAGGGCGAGAGAGTCCCGCTGGTCAATCGCCCCAGCTCCTGCCCATCTGCGGCAAACACCGCGCAACCGGGGCGGATTGGCGGACCCGGTTCGAGGCATTTTAAGGGGGTCAGAACCTCCGACAAGCCCTCAGATTTCTGGGCGAGAAGCACTTCCCTTCCGACAAAATCCTCCTTCTCCAAGTCCACGAAAAAGCCAAGCCCACTCTCCAGAGGAGTTCGCTCCGGGCTTAAGTCCGACCCATTCAGAGGATAACACATTTCAAGACGAAGCGTATCTCTCGCCCCAAGGCCACAGGCCCGCGCTCCATCTTCAAGGGCCCTGCGAAACCAGTAGCTCCCCGCTCCAGCTCTGCAAAAGAGCTCGAACCCGTCCTCTCCAGTATATCCGGTCCGACACACGGTGAGGCGATGACCCTCAATCTCGAAGCTATCCACTTCATTTCTCCTCGGGAGGGTCCGACCACCCATAATTCGGGAATAGATCTCCGCCACTAATGGCCCCTGCACCGCCATGCCAGCCATCTCCGCACTCTGGTCCGTAAGGTCTATCTCTTTCTCAGTCTTGTTCGCCCTCATCCACGCGAATGCTTCCGCAACCCGCGCCGCATTCACCACCAGCAGAAAACTACTTTCCTCGAGGCGGTAGAGAATGAGATCATCAATCACCCCTCCCTCCTCATTAAGCAGAAAGGTATATTGAGCCTCTGCGTCGGAAAGCTTCTCCACGTTATTCGTGAGCATTCGATTCAGCCATTCAGAAGATCCCGGCCCCTCTACGTGTAGATGCCCCATATGGGATATATCGAAAATCCCTGTAGCCTGTCGCACTGATTGATGCTCTTCCAGAATAGATCCATAGCGGATCGGCATCTCCCAGCCGGCAAAGCCTACCAGCTTGGCTCCCAGCTCAAGATGCACCTCGCGCAGCGGCGACTCTTTCAGTTCCCGGCTCACCTCCGGGATGCTGTGAGGCCCGATCGGGCTTGTCAATCAGCGCTTCCCGCCCTTTCTTCCTTCTGTGCCCCTCTTCAAATCGCTGGAGCCGAAAATCAGGTGGATGGCCTTTCCCGGGCTCATCAGGGCAATTGGCATTATTCATGTCTTTGTTTTCTTGCTTCTGGTGTTCCTGCCCTCATCTGCCGGTTCCTTCGCCTTTGATTATCAGCGGATTGTATCTGGAGAATACTGGCGTGTGATTTCATTTGCTGCCCTCCCCCCTGTTCCCCCCGGCGGATCGCCCCTTCTCTCCGCCTTGTTTATGTTTTTCGCCATGAGGATCACCTTCATGTTCAACGATGGCCTCGAGGAAGCGTGGGGAGAGCTGAAGGCCTCGATCTACGTCTACTCCGTGCTCGCATGCATGATTTTCGCTCAATTTCTCGGCAAAAACCCGGGAGGATTCGGGGGAATTACCCTTTACGCGCAACTGTTTTTTGCTTTTGCCACCTTGTTCCCCCGCGTGGAATTCCACTTGTTTCTCATCCTCCCAATCAAGGTTTGGGTTCTTGGATTAATCTCGGGAGGCATATTGCTCATAGGCATGCTCCAGGCCCCTGGTTACGCTCCCATAACATTGCTGCCCACCCTGCCCTACCTGTTCTGGGCGTCCCCTCGTCTGCTCAAATGGTATGTAACCCGTGGTCAGACCGTGGCACGGAGGGCTAAATTCCAGCAAGGTGTCCTGCCAGAAGGGCAGGCGTTTCACCATTGTGCCCAGTGTGGCGCCACGGATTCCTCTCATCCTGAACGGGAGTTCCGAGTTACCGAAGAAGATCAAGAGCTTTGCAGTAAATGCCTCGACTGATTACCCTCGGCCCCTCTCCCTTTTTGTGACATGCCCGACTTCCGTCAACTGCCCTCCGTAGAGACGCTCTCCAAGCACCTCACGGGAGAGAGCAATCTTCCTCGTCCTCTCGTCACGGGCTTTGTCAAACGCCGTCTAGCTGAATGGCGCACACGGCTCGCCGAAGGAGAAGTTGCCGATAAAGCTTCCATCGAGCAGGAAATCCAACGTGGCCTTCAGGATTTTTCTTCTTCGAGGCTCCAGCCTGTCATCAACGCCACAGGAGTGATCATTCATACCAACCTCGGTCGGTCTCCCCTCGGCCAACGTGCATCTGAAACCTTAAGCAAGATCGCCACGGGCTACTCCAACCTCGAATTCAACCTCCTGGACGGGAAACGGGGAAAGCGGGCGGGCTACCTCGAAACCGCACTTGCCGTTCTCTTGGAAACCGAGGCTGCTACCGCGGTCAATAATTGCGCCGCGGCCCTCGTCCTCACGCTGCGCACTCTGATCTCTTCCGAAAAAAACGAGGTGATAGTGAGCCGGGGAGAACTGGTAGAAATTGGGGGCGGCTTCCGCATCCCTGAGGTTCTCGAGACTTCGGGGGCGAAACTGGTTGAGGTGGGAGCCACTAACAAAACCCATCTCAAGGATTATGCCGATGCCATCAGTGACCGCACGGCCCTGATCCTCAAGGTGCACCGGTCCAATTTTTACCTCGAAGGATTCACTGATGAGCCCGACGTCACTGAGATTTCATCCCTTGCCCACGATCACGGCATTCCCCTCGTGGAGGACCTTGGATCGGGAGCGGTCATGCACACTGATCAGCTCGCACCCATCGATCATGAACCAACCCCGCAGGATGCCCTCCGCAATGGCATCGATCTTGTGATATTCTCAGGGGACAAGCTTCTTGGCGGGCCCCAGGCAGGAGTCATCGCTGGAAATGCAGACTTGGTAGGCCGTATCAAGTCTGAGCCTTTCTTCCGAGCAGTCCGCTGTGACAAGCTCATCCTCACAGTATTGCAGGAGTGCATCGACGACTACCTCGCGTGCAAGGGCAACACAAAGCCCCGTCTTCCAGTCCTCGATTTCCTCTCCACGCCCGTGCAAGACCTTCGTGTTCGTGCGGAGAAGATCTCCTCTCAACTAAAAGACCTCTCGCCCCGAATCACCATCGTGGAAGCTCTCTCCCGAACCGGAGGGGGCACCATGCCTCGCGCGGAAATTCCATCCATCGCCCTGCAGATCGAATCAGATGGAACGTCTCTCAAAAAACTCGCTCACAGCCTGAGGCGCGCTAACCCTGCCGTCGTCGGTTATGTCAGTGATGACACCTTTCTTCTCAACCTGCGCACGGTCTTCCCGTCGCAGGACCAAAGCATCGTCAACGTTCTCCTTGAGGTTCTGCAATGAGGGCGGCTCGTCTGATCGGGGTGCTCGGACTGACTCTTCTTTCCTCCTGTGAAGAGTCACTCAACAAGCAACGAGCGGAAATCCGTCTCTCCTTCCTAGAGTTTAGTCGGGCGTTTTACGCGCGAAGAGGCGAGGAGGCTCTCCGATACGTTAGCCGGAGAACATTCGACTACTACGAGCGACTCCTTCCCCACCTTCTTAATGCAGATGAAAAGCGCTTGAGTGACCTCCCTCCCTTCGCCCTCTTCGCCTGTCTCTCTCTTCGTCACAAATATAGCCCGGAGGAACTGAATACGACAAACAGCCGAATGATTGTCCAGGAGGCCTTCGACTCCATGACCTTTCCGGGCGGAGCACCCCACTTCCTGGATATTGGAGAAATCCTTATCAGGAAATCTGGCGAGGAAGCTGCCGCTACTGTCTTTCTCGCTCCGGGCGAGAAACATGATGAAGCCCTCGTCTCATTTATCCGGGAAGACGGAATGTGGAAAGTGGACCTGACATCTGTCTTCGAAGTGCTCTCGACCCGGCTAGAGCCCTATTTGAAGGACCCGACGGCTAGCAGGGCCGAAAGAGCCCTTCATTATCTTCAGATCCATGAAAACCACCAGATTGGAGGCGAAATCCTCCAACCTCGGAGGCGATAAGGGCCCCTGACGGCACTTTCCTGATAAGCCTTTGCTGCCTGACAGGGGGCAATCTCTTTTAAATCTGCAAAAAACCGTAAAATCCCTTGAAATCCCACTGTCGGCGGATAGCCTCCGCGCCCCATGGCTCGCGCTGCAGGAAAAGCCAAAACCCGGAAAGCTGTCGCTAAACGTTTTAAAGTGACCGGTTCCGGCAAAATATTGCGGCGGAAACAAGGCAAGCGCCACATTCTTCAAAAGAAGAATCGTAAGCGTAAGCGGAACCTCGGTAAAGCGACCCTTGTCTCCGAAGCAGATCTCAAGAACGTGAAGGCAAACCTGCCTTTCTCCTGAGAAGAACTTCTCTCACGCCGTCATGGGAACATAGACGCCATCCCGGCGTTGCCTCTTACACAGCCTTCCCGCTCATGCGGGATACGAGCGAATGAGACTGTGGGAGGACTACTAAAACAGTTCGCTTCAGATACAAAAAAATGCCACGCGCAACCAATGGTCCAGCCAGTCGTAAAAGGCGCAAAAGAGTTCTGCTTCGTGCAAAGGGATTCCGGGGCTTTCGATCGAAGCTCTATCGTTACGCCAAGGATGCTGTCTACAAGGCTCAGCAACACGAGTATTACGACCGCAAAAAGCGAAAAAGCCAGTTCCGTCGTCTTTGGATTCAGCGCATCAGTGCTGCAGTCCGCGAACGGGGATTAACCTATTCCCGATTTATGGAGGGCCTCAACGCTGCAAGCGTCGAGGTCGACCGAAAGATCCTTGCTGACCTCTCGGTGAATGACCCTGCTGCGTTCGATGCCATCTTTGACAAGGCCAAGACGGCCCTGGAAGGCAAGGCAGCCTGAATCCCGATCTGAAAGCTGCAGTTTCCTACAGGGTCGCCACGCGCGACCCTTTACTGTTTATGGCATAAGCTTCCACTTAGACCGAAAATCCGGATCTCCTAGACCACCAGAACCATGCCTCTCCACCCCCAGTCATGAATCTGTCGCGAGGAGCCGGTGATATCTGACTGAGAAGAACCCTTTCCGTATTCGTCCCGATGAAAGAAGAGATCGCCAATATCCAAACTGATGCCCTTTCGGCTATTAATACCGCAGCAGGCGAGCAGGAACTCGAGGAGGTCCGCATTGCGTTTCTGGGGAAAAAAGGCCGTTTGACCGTGGCCTCAGCTGGCATGAAAAATCTGTCCAAGGAGGATAAGCCCGTAATCGGACAGTTACTAAACACCACTCGAACGGCCATCACTGACGCCCTCGACACCAAGGGCAGAGTGATCCAGGACCATGCCGATGCTGCCTCTGTGGAGGGCATCGACCTTTCTCTCCCTGGACTACCTCTTCATCCCGGTAATCTCCACCCTCTCACCCTCGTCAAAGATCGCGCCATCAACATTCTAAGAAGGCTTGGTTTTTCGCTAGCTGAGGGGCCTGAGATTGAAACGGAGTTTCACTGCTTCGATGCGCTAAATACTCCCCCTGAGCATCCAGCCCGAAACGAAAAGGACACCTTCTACTTCGATAGTGGAAAACTGCTACGAACACATACATCAACAGTCCAGGTTCGCACCATGGAGGATGAGATCCCTCCAGTCCGGGTCATCGCTCCCGGGTCATGCTATCGACGTGACGAGGTCGACAAGACACACCTTCCTGCCTTCAATCAACTGGAAGGACTTTATGTCGACCACGATGTCCAGATTGGCGACCTCAAGGGAACGCTGGAATTCTTTTATCGGGCTATGTTCGGCGAGGAAACTCAGGTTCGATTCCGTCCTCATTTTTTCCCCTTCACTGAGCCCAGTTTTGAAATCGACGCCCTGCTTAATCTCAAGGGCGAAGAGCCAAGGTGGATTGAAGTTGCTGGCTGTGGAATGGTCGATCCGGCAGTCTTCGAGGAAATATGCAAGGCGCGAGGTGACCGCTTCTACGACCCTGACAAGGTCACTGGCTACGCATTCGGTATGGGCCTCGACCGCCTCGCGATGATTCAGTGGGGAATCAAGGATATCCGTCTTCTGATCGAGAACGATGCACGATTCCTCTCTCAATTCGCCTGAGCCCATTCTGACCGGGCAAAACATAGATCACTCGCCTTGCCGTTAACCCTTCAGACCTCAAAGAAATGCTAATCTCGAAAAAATGGCTCAATTCGCATCTGGATGTCACGGATCTCAGCAACAGCGAGTTCGATGACATCCTGACCTTTGCCGGCGTAGAAGTAGAGGGCATCACCGAAAAAGGCGTCGCTTCTGATCTGGTGGTTGTTGCTGAGGTAGTTGCGAGCGAACAACACCCTAACGCTGACCGACTCAGTGTGACAAAAGTAGACGCCGGGGAACCTGAGCTTCGGCAAATCGTATGCGGAGCTAAAAACTACAAGGTTGGAGACAAGGTTCCATGTGCGCTTCCAGGTGCTGTGCTGCCCGGGGGATTTGAGATAAAAGAGACCGTCATGCGGAAAGTAGAATCCCGAGGGATGCTCTGCTCTGCAGTCGAAGTAGGACTAGGCTCCGATCATAGCGGGCTGATGATTTTGCCTGACGAGTGGGAGAAAGGTAAGCCTCTCCGACAATTCGTGGACGACGACACCATCTTTGAAATCGAAGTAACCCCCAATCGTCCAGACCTGCTTAGCCATTTCGGCATGGCGAGGGAGGTCTCGGCACTCACCGGCCGGCAGATCAGGGCGATTGACATTCCAGCTATTGAGCTCAAGGCCGCTGATAAGGCTCTCTCTCTCGAGGGGCAGGAAGTATGCGCCCTCTATACCGCCACAAGAATCAGAGACGTTAAGGTGGCCGAAAGTCCGTCTTGGCTGAAAGAGAGGCTGGAGGCGATTGGCCTACGCCCGATCAACAATATTGTCGACATCACAAACTTCGTTCTTCACGAGGTAGGCCATCCCCTTCATGCCTTCGACGCTGCCGAGGTAGAGGGCGGAATTAGGGTTCGCTACGCACAGGAGAATGAATCCTTCGCCGCGCTCGACGAGCAGAGCTATGATCTTAAAACCTCTGATTGCGTAATCTCGGATGAGTCAGGAAACGCCCTCGCCCTGGGAGGAGTGATGGGAGGAGAAACTTCGGGTGTTACCAATTCTACCACCGAGGTAATCCTTGAGTCTGCATGGTTTGATCCGCCTAGCATTAGAAGGACTGCACGCCGACTTAACCTGCACTCTGACTCGTCATACAGGTTTGAAAGAGGAGTAGATCCTGAAGGAGTAACCAAAGCCTCTGCGCTTGCGTTGAAGCTCATTGCCGAGCTGGCGGGCGGAGTCATTGATGGCCCCACTGCCTTTGTCGGGGTTGCCCCGGAAATGACGGGCAAAGTCTCCCTCGATCCGGAACGCCTTCATCAGATGGTTGGGGGAGCTATTTCCATTGATTCTGCCCATAGGGCCCTTGAACGCCTCGGGCTGATTCACGAGGGAGACAACCAGTGGAAAATTCCGAGCTACCGGATGGACCTGCAACGACACGTGGATCTTGTGGAGGAAGTCGTTCGCGTCAATGGACTGGATTCTATCCCCTCTCGGAATCTTGCACCCTCTACTTCTCCCGGGAAGGTTGACGACCGATACGACCTCGAAATCGACCTGAAAAAACAGCTGGCAGCGCAGGGCTTTTTTGAAGCTCAGTCCATCAAGTTAATTTCTGAAGATCAACTGCATGATGCCCTGCCGCTCAGACCTATGCAGGAAGGAGACGTGATAAAAGTCCGACTGCCTCTTAGCGAAGATCACAGTGTGATGCGCCCGAGCTTGAGCCCCGCTCTTCTCTCTACCGCAAGTCGGAATGTTAGACAGGGAGCAAAGGAGATCCGCTTTTTTGAAATTGGGAGATGCTTTCGCAATGCCGGGGGGGGAAAGGCCACTGACTTGGAAACTGACGTTGTCGGAATTATCCTCGGAGGACGGAGAAGCCCGAGCTCCTGGCAGGATAAGGATGGCGAGCTGACAAATGCTTTTGACCTAAAAGGTGCTCTTGCATCGCTTCTCCCGGGTGTGACAGTCCAGCTCTCGCCGGTGAAGCCGGGAAATTTTCTCCTGAGCGCTCAAGTTGTAGCCAACGGAAAAACGATCGGATCTTTTGCGCAGCTATCGCTCTCCCGTGGTCGCGAACTGGACTTGGGATTCCCCGTTTACCTCGCAGAACTGGACCTCAATAAAGTATGCGATCTTCGAAAAAGAAGTTCACATGTTAAAGAGCTTCCTCAATTCCCCGGCTCTTCTCGGGACGCAGCCATGGAGGTTCCGTCGGACCTCCCCAACGCCGATATCGAAAAGGCCATCCGAAAAATCGATGAGCCACTTCTTGTCTCATTTGGATGCTTCGATGTATTCCGGGACCCGACGGGAAAACAATTGGATGCAGGGAGAAAATCTCTCGCCTATACCTTTCACTATCGATCCGACGACAATACTCTAACGAGCAAGGAGGTTGATGCAGCCCACCAGAAGACTCTGGACCACCTCAGCAGCACACTTCCTGTCAGCTTTCGCTAGCAAAACGCGGCTTGGTCTCAGGCAAGGTCTTCAGCAGTAACTGAGCGCTTTTCTCGAGAACCCAACAGGAGAGCTTGGTCAACGACCCGGGCTGAACTTCTATCGAAGCGATAGCTGTGGCAATTTGGACATACCGCTGTGGTCAGGCCCACAATCGACTCGCACCCTTCGCAGACCTGGTACTCCCCAGGGTTTGAAGCAATCTCCTTTGCCTTGGCGAGGCGTTCGCTTGAAGCACTTTCCACAACGCTTAGGGCATACGTGACTCAATTTGAGCAACTCCAAAGATAGAGCAGCTCGGATCGAATCAAGATCAGTCAGGAACCGGAACCGGCTGCAGCCTTGATTGCCTTGACTGTCTTGCTCTTGATGTTGGCTCCCTTATTTTTGTGGTAGAGCCCCTTAAGCGTTGCTCTGTCAACCGCCGAGGCCAGCTGCTTCATGCCGCTCTGCGCCTCTTCAGCATTCCCAGCTTCAGCAGCCTCGAGCGTCTTCTTCCTGAGGGACTTCACCCTCGTTCTGAGTGTCTTGTTGCGATCGGTCCGACGTGCTGCCTGACGGACCCGCTTCAGCGCTGATTTTGAATTAGCCATTATAAATTCCCCGGGGGGCCGACGAAACTAGGGCAGAAGAGCCCTCTGTCAAGCACCCGCAACTGAAAATCAAGGAATCCTCGATAATTGCTGCTCCGTTAAATTGAAGGTCCACCCCTGAAAATACGAGTTTGCCCCGCTCCGCCTTCGCCTTCGGAGCCCCATTGCGCAAATCCCCCGCCAGCCGAAGAAAACGGCATCCCAAAAAGCGAGCCCTTGATAACGCGGACCTCAGCGCCGACGCCAACGCGCCTGTAGAGGTCTATAACGTCTCGGGACTTCATTCGGATACACCCATAACTGGCAGGCCTCCCAATCGTCCTCTCCTCGGGGGTGCCATGGATATAAATATATCGACGGAAGGCATTCCTATTCCTTCTCTCGGTGCCTTTAAGCCAGATAATCCTAGATACGATAGGATCTCTCCCTGGCGAATTCGGCCTCAGAATTTCTCCAGTCGGACGCCGGCTTTTGAAGACGGCTCCCGAAGGAGCTCCAGCTCCTATTTTTCGAGCGATCCGCATCGTTCCAAGAGGGGTGTTCATGCTCCCTGGCTTATCCCCCAATCCAAACTTAGAGGTCGAAATACGGTAACTTTTGACCGGTGCCCCCTCTTTTAAAACCATCATCCTCTGATCACGCACGCTCACAATGACCTCATTCCCAGGAACGATCTTTGCGCAACTGCTGAGGAGGACTGAGAACACCCCCCCTAGCAGGAGCATTCCTACCCGGCTTGGAAGTGTTGTTTTTGTCATCAAACAGTAAAATCGAGAATCGGCTCCGGAGGCTACTCCACTTGGCGGTCCCCCGCGGCGGCTCTCCAGGATATCGCGAAAGACGATAGCGATGTATAGAAGAAGCCAAGAGGAAAGGGAAGCAGGAATATAAAGGAAACTATATTACCGCTAAGGAGCGCATCGATAAGCACAAAGAGAAAGAAGACCCCAAAGAAAAACTCCACAAGCGGAGTAGCCGATTTGATCGCCTTGTAACGACTCTTTCTCGGAGACGGGGCCTTTTCTCTCTTCAACTTTTCCACTCCGTATTTGGGCGTCCTCACAAATCCAGACTGCATGTTGAGCAAAGCTTCCATCACAGCTCGCGCATTGTTTATCGACATCCCAATCCCAAGAGCGAGAAGGCAGGGCAAATAAACGATCTCTTTCCACCAGCTCTTGGGGTGAAGAGCCTTCTGGGACATGAAGTAAAAGAACACCACCGACCCAGAGGCAAAAATAAAAATAGGGATATGAATCAGCCCTTTCACCCAGAGACTCATCTCTGGTTGGTATTTTGTGTTCGGGAAAATGAGGAAGCACAGAACCATTAGAAGCAACCAGGCAAAATTCGAAGTCAGGTGGGCTGTTGCCTCTAGCTTCACATACAACGGAAACTTACTCCTCCAGATCGCTGGTAGAACTTTTTTACAGCACTGAATTGACCCCTTGGTCCAACGGTGCTGTTGGCTCTTGAAGCCATCCATATCCACCGGAAGCTCTGCCGGCGTCTCCACCTCATTGAGAAAAATAAATCTCCAGTCCTTCAACTGCGCGCGGTAACTGAGGTCCATATCCTCTGTGAGAGTGTCATGCTCCCACCCTCCGGCATCACTGATGCATTCCTTACGCCAGATTCCGCCTGTTCCGTTGAAGGTAAAAAACCGACCACTACGGTTTCGAGCTGTTTGCTCTAGCTCCAGATGCCCGTCGAGAAACATCGCCTGAACTCTGGTGAGCAGGTTATAATTACGATTGAGGTGTCCCCATCGAGTCTGGATAAGACCTATCTTTTCATCCGTGAAGTAGTGGATCGTCTCTCGCAGGACATCAGCATTCGGCACGAAATCTGCATCAAGAATGAACACGTAGTCCCCCTTCGCGGTCTCCAATCCATTCTCAAGGGCTCCAGCCTTGTATCCGGTCCGATCCTCCCGGTGGATGAGTTCAGCATCAAAACCATCGGTCTGAAGCTTGAGGATCTCTCCCTCGGCAATCGAGGTTGTTTCGTCGGTAGAGTCGTCCAGAAGCTGAATCTGAAGTTTCTCCTTGGGGTAATCCAGCTTTGCCACCGAAGTGAGCAAGCGCTTCACGACGTGCATCTCGTTGAAGACCGGGAGCTGAACCGTGACGAGCGGAAGCTCCGTAAACCTGGTCTTAATCTCCGGGCGCCGCCGAGAATGTCTCAGATAGAGATAAACAATACACAGCCTATGGCAGCCATAACCAGAGAGCCCGAGGAGAGCCAAAACGTAGGCGACGTACCAGCTCCATTTTAAAAATTCCATGATGCGTGAGGGAGGCCGATAATGCGTTCAAGAACGGGGGGAAGAGCTCGTGAGAAGCTCGAAACCTCCCATTCGCTTTGCCCCATAGGACCTACAAAGTCAAGTTCTTAACCTTTATTCACAGCCTCTGCGTGTTTATGATTTCCGTTGTGCCAGCTCTCCCTGTGAACAGCTTGCCTGCCTGCTTAGTCACTCTTGCAAGAACCCAGTGTCCCCCTTAGACGAATCAAATGAACCAAAGCAAACCCTTACCTACTGTCGCCATTTTTGGTCTGGGAATCATCGGATCTCAGGCCGCAGACCACATTGCGGAAGGAGGTTACCCTTCCATAACATGGAGCCGCAACACTCGAGACCGGTCAGATTACGAGCCTGACCCGAAGGTGGCAGCTGACAAAGCCGACATTATCGCCTGCTACCTCAAGGACGTAGAGGCGGTGAAAGAGATTTTCGACGTAATCAAACCCTTACTTAGCCCCGCTAAGACATTCATCAATCATGCTACAGTTGACTATGAGACTACCGAATATCTGGTCGCCGAGTGCGCACAGATGGGCTGTGCGTTCCTGAATGCCCCTTTCACCGGAAGCAAAGTGGCGGCAGGTAACGCTTCTCTGGTTTATTACGCTGGGGGCGACAGAGAGCTGATCGAGCGTCTACAGCCTTTCCTGGAAACTACCTCCGCGCAAATCATGAGGGTCCCATCTCCTCTCGCCGCTACAATTTTAAAGCTGACTACCAACCTGATTACAGCTTCAACCGTTCAAGCGCTCGCCGAAGGGTTGAGTATCAACGCTGCCCATGGGATCCCAGCTGAAACCTATCTTTCAGCAATCGAACCAAACGCTTGCGCATCTACCCTCATTCAAATGAAGGGCCCGTCCATGGCGACAGGAGATTACAACCCGCACTTCTCTCTCTCCAATATGCTAAAAGATGCTCGATACATGCTGGACCTGGCTCAAAGAGCAGAGCTGAAAACCCCTGGAATCGCAAACACGGCCGATCAGATGCAAAAGCGTAATGATCTCGGTGAGGGCGAGAGTGACTTTTCCATCCTCTACAGACAATTCATCCATAAATGAGTAATCCATTTCTTGAGCTAGACAGCTCTCCCTTGCAAATCCCCCTGTCTCCGCGTGCTGTCCTGCGCATGAGCGGGCCAGACCGTTTCCGCTTTCTCAGCGGTCAGGTAACCCAGGATGTATCGCTGGCTACTACAACGGAAGCGGCACACGCCTGCGTCCTTAACGCCAAAGGCCAACTTGATGCGATATGCTACATCCGGGCCTACGAGGATAGCTACCTCATCGACGCCCCGATTGAATTACGGGAGCACCTCCTGACACGCCTCGAGCGTTACCTTATCGCTGATGACGTCGAGATCCGGGATGAGTCAGATGATTGGACGATTACCCACCTTCTCAACTACGATAAGCCTCTGACGGGAGGACTCGTCTGGTTGACGAAACGCCTTGGAGAACAAGGTCTGGACATTTTTTCCCGGACAGAACTTCAAGTCGAGAGAGTAGCCACCGCGACAGAGATGCATTATGAAGGCCTGAGGACGTTTCGCGGAATTCCCAAGTGGGGATCGGAGCTTTATTTCGGACAAATGCCGCAGGAGGCAGGACTCGAGGACGATACAATATCATACGCCAAGGGATGCTACATCGGTCAGGAAGTGATTTCCCGGATGAAGCGGGCAGGCAAGGTTCCGCGATATCTAACCAAGTTCCTGGCCCCTCCCGGAACCAATCCGCCCTGCCCCATCTATTCCAACGGCATTGAGGCTGGAGAAATCACCACAGTCGCCGATCTCCTGCCCGAGGAGTCTGCTCACTTGGCCCTCGGATACCGGCGGCGTAAATTCAAAGAGGCCGAATCCTTCGACCTCATGCCTGACGCGGGACCTCCAGCGAGTTCTCAAGCAACTGTGCGTATCCGCTAATACTGGTAGTTCACGTAGATCTGAAGACGGGGACCGTCGTCAGCCAAGCTCTCACTTTGTATCGGGAAGGCGTAATCAAGCGCCATCGGCCCAAAGAATGGGATACTCGCCCTCACTCCAAGACCCACATCACTGTGGATCTGCTCCGGACTGAAATCATATGAATCTGAATTGACGAATCCTATATCTCCGAAGAATGCACCCCTCACTTCTCCCACAATCGGGAAAGTTACCTCCATGGTGCCATACGCAGAGGTATTTCCTCCCAACACCGATCCTGTTGCCGCATCTCTGGGACCAACATCACGCGTATCAAACCCGCGCAGGTTCCGAGCACCTCCAAGCATCTGCCGTTCGAAGATCGGGACGTCACCACTGAGGGCATCCACCACGTTTACAGCTCCGCTGAGATTAAAAATCAGATCCCATGGAAGGTTCCAGTGCTTCGATCCCGAAGCACTTAAGGTATAGGTGTCGACATCTCCACCAAGAAAGCTTCCTGCCAAGGTTGCTCCGAGGTTGAGGCGGTGCCCACGCCTCGGCACCATGTTGCTATCCCTGCTGTCATACACATAATTCAATGAGACTGCGCTTCGGACGTAGTCCCCATCCTCAGCAAGGAACTCCGAACCGGCAGGTACGGGCTCAACGTCGATTCCCACCTGCTCGAGACGATATTCAGCCTTGATATACCCTCTTTCCCCGAGTGGGCGGCGAACAAAAACCGCTCCTCCAGCATTACTCTGGTCATATTCATCGCTGAGGAAAAGCAGGTCGCGATAGAACACTTCTCCACCCAAAGAGAGCTTTCGCCCCATGAACCAAGGCTCAACGAGAGAGAGGCGCAGGTCGCGACGCTCATTACCCAGCTGCAGACGCATGCTGAACCGTTGACCTCCTCCCCTGAAGAAGTTCTTAGGATTGGCAATGTCGAAGTTCGTTTGCTCAAGGAGCAGATATCCCACGACGCTGTCCACTGAACTGAAACCAGCCCCAAAACTTACCTGCCCGGTCTTGGCCTCACTGACCAGCACATTGACATCGCGATACCCCGGCTGACTACTACGAGACCCAGTGACCTGTACCTGCTTGAAATAGCGCAGGTTCTGAAGGCGTGATTTCGTCGTCTCTTCGTCCACGGAGCTGTAGTAGTCTCCGGGACGCATCGGAATTTCCCGGCGGATCACCTTGTCTTTTGTCATAGTGTTCCCCTGAATATTTACCTTCCCGACGCGATACAGTGTGCCTTCCACTACTTTGTAGATAATCGACACAACACCCGGCGAAACATCCCGCATTTCCGGAGTGACGCGCGCATCAGCATAGCCACGTGACCCGTAATAACTCCGAATCATTCGGACGTCGTCATTCACCCTCTTACCGGAATAATCCTGTCCCTCTGCCACGCTCAATGCAGGAGTCAGCTCCTCGGAGGTAAAAACAGTCATCTTACCGAAAGCAACGCTGCCAACCTTGTATCTGGGGCCCTCGTAGACCGGAATCACAAGATCGACCCGCCCTCTTGTGGCTGGCTCACGACGAACGGAATCGATCCGCACCATCCGGTAACCCCTGTCCCGGTAGAAATCCTCCAGCTTGAGTAAATCCAACTGTAGCTTTTCTGTATCAATGCGGCCACTTTTGCTGATAAAGGAGAGCAAGCCCTTTTGCTTGGTCTCCATTTGCCTCCGAAGCTCGGCCCGCGAAAAAGCGGTGTTGCCCTCGAATAAAATCTTGCGCACTTCGCTCTTGCCGCCCTCCTCAATGACAAACACAAGTTGATACTGGCCGGGACGATCTGTTTCCTTCAGTCGGTGAGAAACAAGCACGTCTGGATACCCATATCCCGTATACTGCTCCTCGATCTTTCTCCGAGCCTCCAGAATCGCCGCATCACTGACAATGCCGGCCTTTACGGTCGCCTCTTCAGCCAACTTTCGATCACTAAACACGGTATTACCCGAGAATCCTACTTCAACGATCTGTCCGCGGGTCGCGACCTCCACAATAAGCACCATCTGCGCGTCTCCGACAGGGTCTCCCAGAAAGCTGACATCATCCACCAGCCCACTCTCGTAGAGGCTGGCAGCATCTTTATCGAGCATCTCGGGGTTATATTTCTGACCTGCCCTCACCGACATGTAGTCCCGCAAGCGGGACTCATCCACCGTCTTGGCCCCCTTGTAGCGAATTTTAACCGTCGAAATTGTACGCTCTTCCAGATTAAGGGGTCCGGGCGCCCGCTGGTTCTCCTGAGCCGAGAGAACTCCTGAACCGAGTAGTAGCGTAGGAATTAAGGTTGCTGCGACACAGCTCCTCAAGCGACATATCCAAAGCGTAAAAATCGTCATGACTAACATGCGGGCAGGGCCTTTCCTGCGCCCGCGGCCCAGACCATTTACCTGTCTCCCAGCCAAGGTCAATGAACATAAAATAATATTGCCATTTTTTGCGTTAATTTTGGCCCCTTATCCCTATTCATCGCCGTATCCCACTTCCATGCTCGTGAGTGGATTGCGGCAAGCCTGATGGCGGGCAGCGTCCTTGACCACCCTCCATTCGCGCTCTAGCTTTCCGCCCCCGCGACCGGACGGAATCCGGCAGACACCATGAAAATTACCGTCGAAAGACAGTCTGACTGTGCCGCCCGGCTCTCAGTCGAAATCCCTCCTGCAAATCTGAAGGAGGAGCGTCTCAAAATCATCCGAGCCTTTGGAAACCAGGCTAGAATTTCTGGATTTCGTCCGGGCAAGGTCCCGCGTACGGTCATTGAAAAGCGATACGGAGAGCAAATTACCGGGGAACTGGAACAGCGGATGATGCAACAGGCCCTAAACGACGCTGCTCAAAACGAAAACCTGCGAGTCATCGACGCCAAAACGCCGGAAGATACCGTCCATCACCCTGACGGAGCCCTGACATTTTCCTCGATGCTGACCCTAGCGCCTGAATTTGAGCTTCCGGACTACAAAACCATCCAGCTGGAAATTCCCGATCGAGCCATTGGAGAGGAAGACATCGAGAATGAAATTCAAAACGTAAGAGCCCGCTACGCGGACTACACCGAAGTGACAGACCGCCCTCTTCAGTCGGGAGATTTTGCCGTAATCGATTACCGGTCAGAACTGGACGGCAAGCCGACCGAAGAAGCAGTTGGCCAATCAGTGGGATACCTTGGGAATGGGGAGGACTACTGGCTGAAGATGGAGGATGACTCGATCCTGCCAGGGTTCTCCAAATCACTCGAAGGAGCAGCCCTTGGAGAGGAGCGGCAGTTTTCGTGCATCGTGCCGGAGGAATTTCCGGTGGAAGAGTTACGTCAAGTGGAGCTCGATTTCCATGTTACCGTAAAAGGCATCAAGGTTCAGAAGCTCCCCGAGCTTACCGACGAACTTGCTGCAGAAATTCTGCCCGGGTCTGATATCAACGGCCTGAGGGAGATGATAAGGGGTAATCTGGAACACCAACTTAACCAGCAGATCGAGGAGTTCAAAGTCAGCCAGCTTCTCGAAAAACTTACTTCCATGGTTCAATTCGAACTACCCCCAGAGTTAGTAACCGCAGAAACACAGGGCCAGGCTGATGAAATGGTCGAGCGCGGTCTCGGCTCTGGAATGTCTGAAGACGAAATCGAAGGGCGGCAGGACGAGATTTTCGCTGCGGCCTCACAGAGAGCTCAGACCAACTTGAAGACAGATTTCCTCCTCCAGAGAATCGCGGAGGCAGAGCAGATCCAGGTGACTCAGGAGGAGATGGCTAACAGGGTAGCCGCGATGGCGAATCAGGCGAAGAAACCGATCAAAACCTTTGCTTCAGAGCTCCAGAAAAGTGGGCGCCTGAGAGAAATTCAGCACTCGATGATGCTGAGTAAGACCATTGACTTCCTGTTGGAGCACGCGAAGGTCACCTCAACCAGCGAGCACCCGGGGAGTGATGCTGCGGAAGAAGCTACCAAGGCCGATCCCGGAGAGCCAGACCCAGAATCCGGCAGTGTTTCTCCAAACAGCGAAGTAAACGAAGAATCTGAAAAAAAC
>DFWB01000336.1:1048-6866 GCA_002380675.1 Akkermansiaceae bacterium UBA4145 | reverse complement strand
GACATGGATTCATCGAGAACCGACCCATCGTATTCAAACTCAAGAAGAGTGCTTCCGCCTCCGGGGGTCTTCAGAAAAATGGTGTCTCCACTGTTATTAAGGCCAAGGAGCCCACTACTCGCAGTCTGCACGAGAGAGCCCCCGAATCCGCCGACCGGCGATCCACCTCCAAAAACGACAATCGCTCTCCCAGCCGCCAGCAGCGTGCCAACCGGAAAGACATGCCGCATTCCCACTCCATCGTGGATCTCATAGTCACTGAGATCAAAGGCGTCCTCAGACACGTTCAGCAACTCGATGAATTCGTCCTGCGAGGTATCCAATGTGCCATCACGATTGGCGTCACCTTCTGGATTTGGTGGATCCGAAAGGAATTCGTTGATCACAAGATCGCCGAACGGACCATCGCCATCGTCCTCCACCTCAAAGGTCGCACTGGCGGTCGTGTATCCGGGAGCCACAGCCCGCACTTGAACAATCTGAGTCCCGTCCTCTGCGATATCATCCACCGCGTTGAGAGTGATCGTGAGGGAGCTCTCGTCGACCAGAAAGGTTCCCCTCGCACCCAGGTCAGAGAGCGCCTCTGTCTCATCGGTAACCACGATCACGACGTCGAGGGGGACACTCAGATCCCCTGTCCTTCGAAGAAGAGCGCTGATGCTACCGCCATTCTCATTCATGGCTCCGGCACTCAGACTAAAGGAAAGCTCTCCGAGCGGCGGACAGAAGTCGCTCCCATCACTACGGGTTCCCGGAGAGAAAAGTCGCCCGTCTCCAATACCGCCATGCAGGGTGAAACCGTCTGATATCTCCGGGTCTCGAACGAGAGATTGATCGTTTCCTCCCTCACTCCCGTAGTTCACCGAGGCGACAAGCTCACCCTGGGAATTATAGACACTCACAGTATCCCCTGCGTTATTCAGGCCAAGTCTGATACTGCTCACCGTTTGAAAGATGGCGGAGCCCCCAAGGTTATCAAGGGACCCTCCGCCAAAAACGACGATGGCGCAGCCAGAAGGCAAGACCGTACCCGTTGGGAAAAGATGCCGTTCCTCACTACGATCCCGCAAAGACCACCCGCTCATATCAAGGGGGGCCCCGCTCTTGTTGACGATCTCGACAAACTCATCATCCGCACTATCGGTATCACCATCTCCGTTTGCATCGCCCGGAGCACCAGAAGGTATGTCCGCAAGAATCTCCGTGATAGCGATTGGAGAAGTATCATTGTCATCTGTCACAGTGAGTGAGGCGGTTGCTGAAGAAAGCCCCGTCGCAGTCGCGGTGATGACCACCTCCTGATCACCATCCTCAATCGTATCGTTAACAGCATCAATAGCCCCAAGCAGGGTCACCGACGCTTGCCCCGCGAGGATCACCCCGGCCTCAGTGGCAATCACAGCTTCGGTGTCATCACCGGATGAAAGAGTCACCGTCAGGTCCTCGAGGAGAGATCCCGTTCTTGTCACCGTCACATCGACCTGTGCCGCTCCACTGTCTTCTCCAATGGTCGATGAGCTCAAGGAGAGACTGAGCGACTCCGAAGCCGAGTCACTGAAGCTCTGCAGATAAAACGCATCCCCAGCCTCGGCTTCATCGACCTCTTGATTGCTGGCGACGCCCCACACCTGCGGATAATCAAGCACGGTTGAACCGGCAAGAAGGTCGAACCCTGCACCTTCACTAATTCGATAAAAACTCCTGTTCGCCCCTTCATTTCCAGCATCAGTGAACGAGAGCGCATCAACGATCGCCACCGTATCTCCCAGCGCGCCGAGCGCCGTATCATAAAGCACCACGCTGTCATCGCCATTGAAGTTTGGAGTGCCATTTGTCGATACGTCTGCAACGGCATAGGCTGGCACAACGGCTCGAGTGTTCCCAAGGAGAAGAAAGCCGTTAGGGGGAATAGACAACCCGTCGAGACTGTCGCTCCCGCCCGGACTTGCCCCATCCTGCTTCCACGCCTCTGTCGCTGCGTTGGCCCACCTCGTAAGAACAAACCCATCGAGGGAAATCGCGGTATCACTTGTATTGGAAAGCTCTAACCACTTATTAAAACTTGTCCCTTCGTAATACTGGGAAATCACAACCTCCGCACGGGCTACGGGGACAAGCCCGGAGAAGATACAGAGGACCACGAGAAGGTTCCGATAGTTCATAATAGAAAAAACTGAAACAGATTTAGTGCCGATTAACCACTTGGGAGGCGGCGAAGTCAAGGAACCCTCTGATTCGGTCCTGTCAGTCTTCCGAGGCACTTAACAAGATTGCCACACCTATCATCCAAACCTCACCAATCAACGTTGTAGCCCCTTGTGTCAACGTGCGTAAACCCGGTATACCGCCCCACGCCACCACGGAACTTTCCTTCCTCCCGAATGTTGCGGGCGGCCCGGGCGACGGCATAAGTCGAGGCATGGAATTGCAGATCGAGAGCTATATTATCCTTGTGGAGTGAGTTTGGCTTCGCTCCCGGACAACGCGCATTATAAGACGGGCTCCGGAAAGCTGAGGTCACACCTTTCACGGAGGTAGACAATCTTACCGCGATCTCATCAGCAACCCTGAGTGTCTGACTCATTTGCCGCCAGCTTTCCCGTCCCGGCAATGCATTCCACACACTGCCCTTCTTGCGTGCGTGCGACGCGATAATTTGCTGCACGCTGATGTGCCTCAACCTGAGGGCTGAAAGGTAGCGCCCATAGGCGTGCAAATGAGGACCTTCCCTCCGAACCCATTCTGCAGGGAGGTCATTCACGTTCAAATCCGATTGCCCACTAAAAACTGAAACCCCTTGGGTGACACCCGCAGAGGCGAACATGCCACCTGCGGTCAGAAGCGAGGCCCGCAGGAACCCCCGCCTTCCACAGGACCTATTCCCGACACCACTATCCAACAGCGAGTGATTTTGGGACGGAAGGCCTTTCTGCATCTCTTCGAAATGTTTGCTAAATGTCCTGTTGTGGCCAGCGGAAAATGCGCTTGTCCGAACCAAGATTGACCTATTTTAAACGGTAATTTAGGGAATACTCCGGATATTTTAATCGAACATAAGGTTCTGTGAATAACTTAGAACTTCGAGCTGTTTTTCTAATAAAACTACCAGCCTGCGCTTTGTAGTTTTAAAATTATTCAAGCGGTTCTTTTTTCAGTTCAGGAAACAAATTTCGGTCGGAATTGATCTCCCCAGCTCCCTGCGAGATATATTCCCACAAGACTGCTGGTTCTCAGATGGAAGCCACTACGAATGAAAGCAAGAAACGTGCCCGTTGGGCGTTTGTTTCTTTGCTTCTTACGCCCCTGGTCTTGGCCCTTCCCGACGGGCTGCTTGCTCTATGGCCGGCTGCGGTTGCCCTTGGTCTCGTATTCGTTACCAAGAAGGCGCCGCTAGCTCTTGGCTCCGCCTGCCTTAGCGCCTTACTTCTCATTCTGCTGACGGACCGGCATTCGTTTTTTGAGTGGATTAGTCCAACGGGCGGCTTTCTCGCCACCCTGACCAGCCCTTGGCATTTCTATGCCCTGCTATTCACTTTGCTTCTCGGGTCTCTTTCCGCAGTCATCGAAGCCTCGGGAGGCCTCTTGGCTCTTCTGCACGCGGGGGGAGAAATCACGGAAAAAACTCGCCGGCGTTTTCTCAACAGTGTTCTTGGAATTGGCCTACTCTGTTTCTTTGACGGCTTGGCCAATGCCCTCATGCTTGGACGGGTAGCCCGTCCTGTCGCGGACCGGTTACAAGTGCCTCGGGCTTATCTGGCCTACCTTGTTGATACAACCAGCTCTGCGGTCGCATGCCTCGCTTTTCTCTCAACTTGGATTGTTACTCAGCTCGGTTACATCGCTACTCATAGCCCCCTCGATACGCCGCCCTATCTTCAGTTTCTCTCCTCGCTGCCTTACAACTATTACTGCCTCTTCGGCTTGGCACTCGCCATTCTCTCCGTTCGCTACCGCTGGTTGATTGGCCCCATGCGTCGCCGATTCGAAAGCCTCGATACTCCCCCTAAAGATACGAACCGGATGCCGCCCGGTCGAACTTCTCCCATACGCGCATTAGTTCCGGTCCTCGTTCTCTTACTCAGCCTCCCTCTGATCATTTTCTTCTCTTACACTCCCGAGAAGGAAGTCTCCCTCTCACTGAGAATTCAAGAATCGCTCAATGCCTCCACGGTGCCCAGAGCCTTTGTGATATCTAGTTTTCTCGCCCTCATAGCCGCCTGCTTGACTTATCCTCCGACAAGGCGTGCAGAGACCCCTCGTGCCGCTTGGTCAGGTGCCAGACAGCTCATCCCTGCGCTCGGTATTCTTCTGCTGGCTTGGTTTCTCGGTAGTCTCTTCAAGGTTCTCGGAACTGCCGGCGTTCTGGCAAGCCTCTTGGGCTCATGGCTCCCTCTCGAAGCATTGGCCTCAGGGGTCTTCGTTTTCGGTTGCTTCATTTCCTTTGTCTCGGGCACATCGTGGGGCACAATGGGCCTTCTTCTACCTCTCGTCCTGCCGCTTTGCGGCGCAATGGTGACTGCTCAAGGAGCTCCACCTGAAACACTTGAAGTCATTGTCCCAGCCGTCATTGGAGCGGTCTTCGGCGGAGCAGTCTTTGGAGACCACTGCAGCCCCTACAGTGATACGACGATCGTAAGTGCTCTCGCAAGCGGTGTCTCGACTCATGAGCACACAATCACGCAACTTCCCTACGCACTCGTCGCGGCCGGCGCTACAGTAGTGCTCGGCTACGTCCCGGTTGCCCTTGGGCTGCCAGCTTGGATCGCACTCGTCACTGGACTAGCCTTACTTACCGCGATTGTATCCGTTACAAGCCGAGGATCCCCTTCCATCAAAGGCTCTTGAGCGTGCTTAAACCACCAGTGATGCCTCTTGGAAGTCCTCGGTCCACGCCTTCCCTCTTTCAAACCCACCACCTTCCTGACTACTCGCCGGGAAAACACAGGATTCCATTCCAGCCTTGATTCCGCCGCGATAGAAGCGAGACTGAAGCCGGCCAGTGCGCAAGCACAGGCCTCCACGCACGGAGTCTAAGCGCCTAGAAGCAGTCGACTCCTAACGCGGGCCTGTAGTTCAACGGATAGAACGGTGGTTTCCGGTACCACAGATCGGGGTTCGATTCCCTGCGGGCCTAGGTGGCGGGATCGCCCTACCATGCAGCAAGGACGTTCTACCTCGTCGGTCTCCCCACGGTTTACTCTTCAGAGCTCCGAAGATACTCCACAACGTCCGCAACATCCTGAGCCGTCAGGCCTAGTTGATCCGCGGACAGCATGAGAGATCGCTTCATGGGTTGCCGTGATTTCAAATCACTCGCTGGAATCGACTGGGTGATACCACCCATCGACCTGATAATGACCGGATCGCCATCGGCCAGAACAACACCCATGATATCGAGTTTATCTTGATGGGTTCTCAAATGCTGCCCTTCGAACCCGAGTGAAATCTCCGCTGAAGGCTCCACTATGGCCCTTGCCACCACATCAGCTGGAAACCGCTTACCAAAGCCTGTAAGATTTGGACCTACGTCGAGACCAAGATCCCCGATGACATGACAGCTGATACAACGTCCTGCGACCGCCTTACCTCTGGTGACATCTCCCTTCAATTTCAGAATTTCAGCGACCGAGGGTAACTTAGAAGGCCCCTGCTCCTCCGGGATCACAACCGAGACCAGTTTTTGTTTCGCATTCCCCCCTTTGAGTTTGTCACCAGGCTTGTAGGACTTCCACCAACGGTCATTGTTCCACTTCACCCAGAAGGCAGCACGATCCGCCAGTTCCTTTTCCTGAGCAAAATTGGCAATATCCACCATTGC
>DFWB01000336.1:0-657 GCA_002380675.1 Akkermansiaceae bacterium UBA4145 | reverse complement strand
TGGAAGCTTCCGATTGAACACACGCTCTTGCAAGGCTGGTATCGCTGCCGCAGTCATCAGGCGCCAGACCGCTCCTGCCGTCGCTTTATTCCAGTCAGACGACTTGGTTTCCTTCACGAGAGCAGCATAAACTGCTGCCTCCTTGCCGGTTGCGCCGGTGCCAAAGGCCTCCAAATACGTGCGATCCTTACCATCATAACGTTTTGCGAGCTCCACGAGGATGGAGACCACTGAGGGGTTGGCCTCTTCATTGCGCAGATAGAAGGCTACCTCCCGGCGAACTGCTGGAGATGGATCCACTGCCAACCGCCGAGCCAGATCCAGCATTCCGGGATGGTTGGCTCGTCGAAAGGCTCTGAAGGCCACAATCCGCGTCTGTGGAGTTCCACCTCCCTTGAATTCGGCCTCCAAGAGCATGGAGAGTGCCCGCTCTGCTGTCCCGCCGAGCTGAGCAAGGATCCATATAGCCCGGGCAGCAATAAAGGGATTGCTATCCTTGGCCAGCTGAACAAGGGGAACAATGGATTCTTCCCCAGCCTCCTTGAGCCGTGAGAAGCCGAGGTAGCGGGTGTTGATGGCTGGGCTCCTAAGAGCGGCTATCTGTCCCGTCTGAGTGTTGAGATTCAACTTAGGCACCACCGGCTTGAAGCCCTTGGG
>DFWB01000008.1:16038-19700 GCA_002380675.1 Akkermansiaceae bacterium UBA4145 | reverse complement strand
TAGTGCTTCCTCGTCTTCAGACCAGCCACCTCAAGAAGGGTCGGATAAAAATCTGTAAGAATGACGGGGTCCTCACGGACCTTCCCCGCCGCCACCTTTCCCGGCCACCGTACGATCAGTGGCACCCGGATCCCTCCCTCGTAGAGATGCCCTTTATCTCCCCGGAGCGGACGCGCATCACCCACCCCCCCGAACGGCCCATTGTCCGAGGTGAAGACCACGAATGTTTCCTCCTCGATTTTCAACCGCTCGAGCTCTCCGAGAACACGCGCGATGGCAAGGTCCATTGTTTCCAGCATTGCCGGGTAAATCTTGTGATTGTAGCCCACCTTTGGCTTATCGGCCCATTTTGCGACGAACTCCGCAGGAGCCTCCATCGGCCAGTGCACGGTATAATTCCATAGCGCCACATAGAATGGTTTCTTTGCCTGCACCTGCTTCCGCATGAAGCTGATTGTTTCGTCTGCTAGCCGATCGGGAAGATATTCCCCCTCCTTGCGATCTGTGAGAAACGGGATCCGGTAGGGGTCAAAGAAGGTGGGCGGCCCCCCGTAGGAGCAACCCCCGATGTTAATATCAAAACCCTGAAACTGGGCCGCGAACTTTTCCTCCCGGCCCTTGTAGAGATGCCATTTCCCAATGAAGGCGGTGGCGTATCCTGCTTCATCCCGGAGACGCTCTGCGATCGTGGTATACTCAAGAGGGAGATGATCTCTCATTTCCGCTGGCAAGAGCTTCGACTCCGGCGGAGTAAACCGGTCTTGATGAGGCAGATGGTTGGTGAGGTGCAGGCGCGCCGGGGAATGCCCGGTCATGAGCGCCGCCCTTGTCGGGGAGCAGACGGGCGCCGGCGCGTAAGCATCCGTAAACCGAATTCCCTCCGTCGCAAACCTGTCGATATTCGGGGTTTTCAGGTGAGGGTTTCCCTGACAGCCCAAGTCCATCCATCCCATATCGTCGATAAGGATAAACAGAATATTCGGCTTAGCCGCAGCAGCGCATTCCAGAGCTAGCAGGGTGAGGAATGCTGCTGCCAGCATTCCTGTAGTCTTCGGCGAACTCTGTTTTTTGCGAGCCATTGTCTCAGGTGACGGATACGCAGCAACAGGTCAAAATTGATTCGCCCCGAGAAACTATCGAGATGATAGCGCGCTTATCGAAAACGAATTCTTTCCTATTTTTTCGGAAGAATCCACACATTGCGAAACTGCAGGGGGTTCCCATGGCCCTGCAGCTTGATCACACCAGGAGTGCCCTCAGGCTCTCCACGAGCACCACCCGTTTTACCGTTAATCTGAAGCTTTTCATGAATCGTTACTCCATTGAGCCGGGCGGTAAGAACGGCATTACTTTCTTTCTTCGCATCCTTCATGACCGCCGAGTTAAAATCGACATCGTAGACCTGCCATTGAAGAGGAGGAAGGCACATATTCACCTTTGAATCAGCCTTCTGATAAATCCCTCCACACTCGTTGTTCAAACCCATGAGGCCGAACGAGTCGAGGATTTGCATCTCATACATATCCACCTGATAGAATCCGCTGTTTCCCCGCCCCTGACTCCGAGCATCGGGCTTGAAGGGAAGCATGAATTCCACATGCATGATATAATTGAGAAACTTTTCCTTGGTTCGGATGTCATTCCCATCTGTGTTGAGTAAGCCCGTCTTTTCATCAAAGCGACCTCCCTGCCAGTTCTTCATACTCTCTTTGGTCCCGTCAAAGAGGACGACGGCATCACGAGGAGGCTTTGCTCCAAGGGAGGGAGACTTCCGGACTATCCGCTTGAGAGAGAATTGAGCTCCCGTAGAGGAAGCCCCCGAAAACACGCCCTTCGAAATCGATCCACTGTATGGTTTATGACCCTTCGGAGGAAAGTTGCGGGTAGCACTGAACTTATCTGCTTCACGAGCCATGTAACTTCTTGAGCCTGCTGCAGCGGTAAATAACGCCTTATCCCCTTCCAGCTTCCCATCCAAAAGAGACTTGTTCTGCCCATCCCAACCGGCACCCGGCAATCCCCCGGGATACATCACCGCATGAAACCTTCCTTTTCCCAGAGCGATAACCTGGGCTCCCATTTTGTTGCCTTCATATTCTCCCTGAATCTGGAAGTCCGGGGGAAGTGTTTTATCCGCCGCATCGGTCCAGAGTTGCCCGAAGGAGTTTCCTGCCAAACAGGCAGCGACCAAAGTTATTCTGAGACTTGAGGTAAGAAGCATAGCGATCTGTTGGCGTCATACGAGTCCAACAGAAGAAATGTTTCAATCAGAACTTTGCCACCGGTCTTCATTTTAAGCCCCGCTGTCCGCCACTCACCCACACGCTCTTCCCACGCAGCGGCTGATTTACCCGCAAACTTTACACTTGGAACCTTTCCTGCCTGATACGATCGTTCGGGAGGATGAACAGTCACTTCAAGATCTACTGGTGTCTTGGAATTCTCCTGTTCCCAAGCAACCCCGCCTCGGCTCGACAAGTCCCCGTCTCTTTTCGGAACGACATCATGCCCATCCTTTCACGGGGCAGCTGCAATACCGGCGGCTGCCATGGCCATCGTGATGGAAAAGGCGACCTCAAACTGTCTCTCTGGGGCGAAAATCCGGGAAACGATCACACGGCCCTTCTTGAAGGAGCAAGAAGAGTGAAACCAAGCAGCCCCGCGGCCAGCTGGATTCTTCGGAAGCCAACTCTTCAAATGGAGCACAAGGGTAAGAAACGCTTCGGCCCCGAGTCCCCGGAATACTCCCTGTTACTGCGCTGGATTGAACAGGGCGCAGTAGATGATTACGGTGAAGCCGCCCGATTAAGATCCCTGCAGGTTACTCCGGATTCAGCCATTTTCAGCGAACCGCAGCGTAGTCTTCAGCTCAAGGTTTGGGCAACCTTCGAGGATGGAGAGCGACGCGACGTTACTTACTGGGCGACCTACAGTCTCTCTAACCTGCTGGCCGAAATTGATCCCGTAGGGAAAGTTACCTTCCTCAAACCGGGAGAGACAACGGTTCTCACCCGCTATTTGAACGAGCACGTTTCAACTCGTATCACCCTTCTCCCTGAGCGCCCCGGGTTCGCCTGGAATGATCCTGTTCCTGTCAATTATATCGACGAACACATCTTCACCAAGTTGCGCCGTCTCCGCATGAACCCATCAGGTCTGTGCGATGATGCCACCTTTGTCAGACGCGCCTTCCTTGATATCATCGGGACCCTGCCTACGGCTGCAGAAGCTCGCTCCTTCGTTGCCGACCCAGCGAAAGACAAGAGGGAAACACTCATTAAGCAACTTCTCCAGAGACCGGAGTATTCTCAGTTCTGGGCTCTCAAGTGGTCTGATCTCCTGCGCAACGAGGAAAAGGTCCTGGACGGCACCGGGGTTGAGGCCTTCCACGGCTGGATGCGCGAAAGCTTTGATCAGGGCAAGGGAATTGACCAGTTCGTCCGCGAACTTCTTACCGCTCGGGGAAGCACCTATAATAACCCTCCAGCTAACTACTACCGGGCACTCCGCAATCCAACCGATCGCTCCGAAGCTACCGCCCAACTCTTTCTCGGTGCCCGCCTGCGTTGTGCCAAGTGCCACAACCACCCCTTCGACCGATGGACACAGGACGAATACTACAAGTTCGCAGCTCTCTTTGATGGCATTGATTACAAGGTTAT
>DFWB01000008.1:3341-15649 GCA_002380675.1 Akkermansiaceae bacterium UBA4145 | reverse complement strand
GAGCGGAAGTTCAAGGATCCAAGAAGTAAAAAACCACCTGAGCCGGGACTTCTGGGATCTGAAGCAGTTGCCTTGAATGCGGAGCAAGACCGTTTCGAGCAACTAGCCGATTGGATAACCGGCCCCAGCAATACCCTCTTTGCCATGGTTCAGGCAAATCGGATCTGGTACAACTTGATGGGGCGTGGTCTGGTAAACCCGGTTGATGACTTCCGGCCCACCAACCCGGCCAGCCACCCCGGGTTACTGGAAGCGCTCGCAAAGGATTTCGCTGACCACAGCTACGACCTGCGACATCTTATTCTGCGAATCACAACCTCTCGCACCTATCAACTCTCTACCGAAGCTGATAGCACCAATAATGAAGATTCCGAAAACTATGCCCGGGCATCCATGACAAGGCTACCTGCCGAGGTCCTCCTCGATGCCGCTCACTCTGCACTCGGCCAACCTGGAAAATTCAAACAATACAAGAACATCAAGCGGGCGCTTGCCCTTCCGGGAATCAAGGGCGCGTTCCTTGAGAACAACCCTCATCATGATGACCGTTTTCTGCACCTGTTTGGCAAACCCCCACGACTGCTGAACTCAGACGCTGAACGCCTGAATGAAATCTCACTCGCTCAAGCCTTTGAAATGACAAGTGGAGAGACCCTCTCCACTCTTCTCAAGGCGAAGGGCAACCGCCTTGACCAACTCCTCTCCGATAAATTGAGCGCCGAGGAGATTCTGGCCGAGCTCTACTGGACGGCAATAAACAGGCCTCCGACCACTGAGGAACAGGAAGTACTGCTGCAACACATCGCGGATCGTCCCGGCAAGGAAAGGCGGGGGGCCCTCGAGGACATTTCATGGGCCCTTCTCAACTCAAAAGAGTTTCTCTTCAGACACTGATCGGTTTTCTCCCTGCTACAAGTAACCGTAAAAACTCTCCCGACCTATCAATCCCTCCTGCTCCAGCTTCCGCGCGCTCTCCCCCGAGCCTTCCCGCCGCACCATGATCAAGGCCGGCGGCATGGGACTTCTTGGGCTCACCATGCCAAGAATTCTCCAAGGCGCTGAGAAACGGCTACCTGCGATCCCGATCGCGCCAAAGGCAAAGTCGGTCATCTTCCTTTTCCAGTGGGGTGGACCAAGCCAGATCGACATCCTCGATATGAAACCGGACGCGCCGAAGGAATATCGTAGTCCACACAAGCAGATCCGAACCAGTAACCCCGACATCGAAATCTGCGAGCATCTCCCCAGACTCTCAAAATGGATGGATCGTTGCACAGTGATCCGCACTCTTCATCACACCATGAAAAATCACAATTCGGCCGGCTATTATGCCCTGACCGGGCAGCGGCCGCCGAGTGACGACCAGCGCCTGCGGGATCTGCCCGACCTCTACCCCGCCTACGGCTCGGTGGTGGACCGCCTTGCCCCGGGAACAGTAGCCGAACTACCTACCTTCGTCAGCTACCCTCACGTTGTAGCGGATGGATCCCGGACTCCGGGTCAACATGCAAGTTTCCTCGGAAAGAAGCATGACCCCCTCTTTATTCCCCGGGATCCGAACTCTAAGGACTTTCGCCTCCCGGAGCTCAGCCTCCCGCATGGGCTCGATATTGACCGCCTCCATCATCGGCGCGGACTCCAGAAACTGATTGACCGGCAATCGCGCCTGATGGATCGCTCCGCCGAAGCACGTGGAATGGATCAATACTACGACCGGGCCCTGCGCATGCTTAACTCAGAGCGCGCCCGCAATGCGTTCGACCTGAGCAAGGAGCCAGAGTGGCTGCGTGACCGCTACGGACGCACCACCTACGGTCAGGGCTGCCTCCTCGCCAGGCGTCTTGCGGAAAGCGGGGTGAAATTTACTACCGTCTATTTCGCAAGTAGTATCGGAGGGCGCAGGATCAACGATGGGGGATGGGATACTCATGGCTTCGACAACACTCGCATGTATCCCATTGTCGAAGGATACCATCTTCCGATTACTGATCAGACTCTCCCTACCCTTCTGGAGGACCTTGATCAACGGGGAATGCTCGATGAGACTCTTGTGGTTTGGATGGGCGAGTTCGGACGCACGCCTAAGATCAATAAAAACGTGAGCCGTGATCACTGGCCTCAATGCTACTCCGTTCTCCTTGCCGGCGGGGGAGTGAAAAAAGGATTCGTCTACGGAAAATCCGACAAAACCGCCAGCGCCCCGGAAGAGAATCCGGTTACTCCGGAAGACCTGACCGCAACCATCTACCAGTTACTCGGAATTGACCCTGAAACCATGATCCACGACCTTCAGGATCGCCCCGTTCCGATCTCAAGTGGCAGACCGGTCTGGGATGTAATTTCCTGACCTACCTCCATACCGGATTAAGCCAGCGCCCCCGCTCTACTTTGACGGGAAACCTTTCCCCGCTGACCAGATCTACCACGATCGGCCAAGTCCGGCCCTCTGCATCTCGTCCAATCATCACGGCGTGGGTGCCCTCGGGATTGACCGCCGGATCAGCAAGGTCCTTCAGACCGTTCCCCACTTTTGATACACTCTTGCCCTTTGGGCTGCAGGTATACCAGAGCTGGTCGCGGCCCCGGAAAAGGATGCGCTGAGAATCTTTTCCTGCCACCGTCGCAAAAGACCCAGTATCGCTCCGAATCCCGGATACCCCCCCGTCCAAACCCAGCCGTACAATGCGCATTCCAGACCTTTCGTCTTTCTTCTGAAACCCTTCACCAACAAGAAGCACAAGGCCGGTTCCATCACCCAACCAGGAGAGGTTCCGGATATCCAAGGGATCTCCAAGCGGCTGAGGCTCAGCTTCGTTCGAGGACAGAAGAAAGACCTGATCTCTCCCTGGCCCTGTTGAAAAGATTACTGCCAGCGTCTGGCCATCAGGAGACAGCGCCGGGCTTCGACATATCCCTCCTGTCAGGGTATCACCCCCCAGTTTCATCTGTGTTCCCTGCAACAAATCCACCAGGAACAGGTCCACTCCCGCCCCATCCTTTGCAGCCGCGCTCACCACAACCTTGCTCCGTTGGTCCGAAAAGCACCCGGGAACACAAGACCCTCCGGCGAAGGGAATGCGGAGAATCTTTCCTGTATCCAGATTCAGAAGCTGCCCCCCGGGTTCGAGTTCTGGATAGCCGGGACGCCAGGAACCGGACCGGCCAATCATCACGATGCCATCCCGGTCCGTGGGTAGAGGCGCACTGTAATCGGGATAGTCCTTGATGAGAGGAATCTCCGGCGGTTCCTCGAGCCACTCTACCCGGCTATACTCAAGGTCAAGCGGTCCAACCGCAATTCGCTCCATAAAACCTGTCACCTCGTCCACGCTCAACTGGTTCCCTTCTGAAAGACGACGGCGTATTTCTGCAAGGTTCTGCGCAAGCTCACTCCCTGGTTTCGCCTGAGCTCCCCTCAATTTAAGGAGAAACGACTCTGCCTTCATTTTCTGCGAAGGCGAAAGGGGTGCCCTCACCACAATGGTCTCTCCCACCCGCCTGCTCAGGGTATGCTCGGCACCCCGCACATAGGAAGGCGGCCACGCCTCACTAAGAAGTCGGGCAACAACCTCATAGGAGAAAGGGGCCTCCCACGGCTGATAAATTCCCTTAAGTCCGCCAATCTCTTCCACCGCCCACTTTCCCGACCGCGCTACAACTCTTGCAAAGGGCTCCGGCTTGTCCGCATCTGGCTTCACGACAATACGAACTTCAAAATCGGGCGGAGCACTGACAACCCTCATGCCGAATCTTGCACCAGTTTGAAGAGTGGCTCTGACCGCCCACCGCGCTGGCCCCGTCTCAAGACGAACCTTGGATTGTCTTGCTCTATCTTCCAGAGTATCGAGACCTGTCTGGGCGGACGAACTCCCGACAGCCATCATTGTCAGAAGCGAAAAGATACCCAGTCGTCCGGGACACTCTAATCTCGCCATGGTTGATTCTTGTGGGAAAGGCTCTACCAGTCAAACGGCATCCTTGGCGTTCATATTAATTTGGGCGAAAGTGCGGCGCGTTTGTTTCCGGGAGCCATTTCCTCAGACCTTTCTTAATTGCCCAGTATTTTGAATCCCCTGCAAGATTACGCCACTGGTTTGGGTCTTTGGACACGTCGTATAGTTCCTCTCCGCCCCTCCCATAATGAATATAATGAAACGACTCAGAACGCACCGCGTGATTGGGGCCATGCCAGTGGGGCGAATGAGTGATTACTGCTGGGTAAGGCCATTCCCTTTTTGGGTCACGCACGAGAGGGGCTATCGTTCGCCCCTCGACCCTGCCATTGGGGGGCAGGCCACAAAGATCAATGAGCGTTGGATAAAGATCGAGAAGACTTACCGGGCGCCTGCAGGAGCTGGCCTCTCGGTTCCCACCTAGTGCCTCGGGAAGATATATAATCAAAGGCGTGCGGGTATTCTGCTCCCAGAGCGCAGACTTAGCGAATTTCTTCTCCCCTACATCATACCCATGATCTCCCCAAAGGACCACGATAGTGTTGTCGGCATAACGGCTTTTCTCCAGAGCCCGGAGAACATGACCGACACAGGCATCGGCAAAGGAGCCAGCCGCAAGACACCCCTGCACGGCCTCTTTCCATTTGCCACTGCCCCGAATGATTGCCCCGTCTTTCGCCGCCATGCGCCGCCCCGCTTCCGGGATATCCTCAAAATCATCGGGCCGATGGGAAGGCAACTGGATCGCATCGAGCGGGTGCATCTCGAAATATTCCCGAGGCAGATACCAGGGCAGGTGCGGCAGGTAGATACCGCATCCGAGGAAAAATGGCTTCTCGTGATCTTCCTTCAGAAACCGAGCCGCACCCTCAGCGGTCTTCCAATCTGCTGTTTGCTGAAGAGGTTGCTCTATTGGAGCCCAGTCAATCAGACGGGCGAGAATGACGTTGGAGAATTCCTTTTTCAAACCGTGCCGATACCGCAGAGCCGCAGGCGGATGCGGAGTTCCCATCCTGGTGCTGTATTGGTAGTCCCAGGACGCCGGATCAGAAAATTTTCCGTGTGGCTGATGGTATAATTTCCCTCCGCCCCACGCCACGTAACCATGCGCACGAAAATACTGGGGAAGCGTCACCCAATCCCGGTAAGGCGGCATGTCGCGAAACCAGTTCAAGTTCCCATAAATACCTGTCGTAGACGGTCTCAGGCCCATCATGACTGAGGTCCTCGATGGATTACACAATGGGGCAGCACAGTGGGCCTGCTCAAATAGAGTTCCCCGCTTCGCAAGAGAGTCAATGTGTGGGGTCTTGGCCTGCGGATGCCCTCCAAGACACCCAACCCAGTCGTTCAGGTCATCAACCGCAATGAAAAGGACGTTCGGCTTCCCTCCCGCACCGGAAACGGAAGAAAGCAGCCCAATTGCCATTACGATATGTATCAAGCGCACGTCAAGAGAGGCTGAATGCCATTTCGTGGCTTGGCGAGGAAATCAATCCTTCACCCGTCACCAGTGCCCTGCCATTCTCTGCCCCCGGAGGAACAAAAAATGGAGGTTCATCAAGTTCACCAGAAACTCATTTCGAACCCGCTAACCGATCTGGAGTCGCAGGTTCACAGGGAACTGGATTCGCTCGGATTACCCCCTTCCGGGGGTGAAGTAGCCATTACGGCAGGAAGTCGTGGCATCGACAACATCGTTGCCGTCACCCGGGCTGCTGGAGATTGGCTACGCAAAAACGGCGCAGTCCCATTTCTCGCACCATGCATGGGCTCGCATAATGGAGCTACCGCGGAAGGGCAACTCGCCATGGTTCGCTCGCTCGGACTAACCGAGGAAGCCACCGGAATGGAAATCAGATCGAGCATGGAGGTGGTCCAGATCGGGGAAGTGGAAACAGGAAAGGTCTGGATGGATCGACATTGCTTCGAGGCCTCCGGTGTTCTCGTTCTCAACCGCATCAAACTTCACACCTGCTTCTCGGGACCGGTTCAGAGTGGACTTACCAAAATGATGGTCGTGGGCATGGGCAAGATACAATCGGCGGAAACCTTTCACTCTGCACCCACTCCCACGATGAAGGACATGCTGCTCGAAATGGGAGAATGTGTGATTAATTCTGGAAAAATCTACGGTGGACTAGCGCTGCTTGAGGATGGATTCGACAGGACTGCCGAGGTGCATGCGATGCGTCCTGAGGAGATTCTGGATCGCGAGCCTGCCCTTCTTGAAAAACATCGCTCTTATTTTCCTTCCCTACCCGTCGATGAACTTAATGTTCTAATCGTGAATGAAATTGGCAAAACCTTCAGTGGAACCGGAATGGATACCAACGTTATCGGATATCGAGGAGTCAATGGTTACGAGGATCTGATTCGCCCAAGGATTCAGGCGATTGCCGCTCTCGCCCTCTCCGAGGCAAGCCAGGGCAATGCCATCGGGGTGGGTCTATCGGACTTTATTACCCGCCGTTTAAGAGACTCTATCGACGAGAAAAAGACCTTTACCAACGTCTTCACAACCGGAGATATGCGCCGAATGGCGATTCCATGCACCTTGAAGGACGAAGAGGAGGTTGTCCGTCGTATGAGTGAGCGCTACGGGGAACAGAGATGGATGTTCATTCCCAACACCCTTCATCTGGAGACCCTGTTCGTCAGTTCAGACCTCGCCAGAGAGCTCGCTGACACTGAAAACTGTGAGGTCAGCGCCAACGCCATCACCCTCGAATTCGACTCCGAGGGCCGCCATCGCCTGAAGTTCAATGAATAGGCCTCTTCAGGGGCATGCCGTGCCACTGCTTCAACCTGGAGGAATCAGCGTTTCACTGACGACTTCGAGCGACCTTGCCGACGACGACCATACCTCCCCTGTGGCCGACGATTCCCACGGCCGGACTTTTTCTTTGCTCCACGGGTTCCGCCTCCAGTGAGCTTCCTTGCATGACGGTCGGCAAGACCCGCATGGTGCCATTCGTGATCAGCAGAGACTGGAATGGTTTGCTGAATCAATTTTTCAATCGCTCGGAGAAACTCCAATTCCTCGTCAGAGCAGAATGAAACCGCGGAACCCGTTTCTCCCGCCCGACCAGTCCGTCCAATCCGGTGTATGTAGGCCTCCGGTTCGTTGGGCAAATCAAAGTTCACAACGAGAGTGACATCCTTGACATCTACACCCCGCGCAGCGACGTCGGTCGCCACCAGAACCGGAAGAGCACCATCGCGGAACCTTTTCAGGGTGCGGTCTCGCTGAGCTTGGGAGCGGTTTCCGTGGATCGCCTCAGCCTTAATGCCTCTCTGATTCAAGAAACGAGCCAGCTTGTCGGACCCATACTTGGTCCGGGCAAAGACGATTGAAAGCTCCTCCTCACCCTGCTGCTTCAAACGCTGCACGAGAAGGGAACGCTTATCAGACCTTTCAAGGAAGCACAGTTCCTGGCGAACATCCTCAGCCGTGGTTTTTTCAGGCTCAATCGAGATGGTTACCGGGTCACGCAAGATTGTCTGAGCGAGGCTCATTATTTGCTTCGACATTGTCGCCGAAAAGAACAGTGACTGTCGTTCCCGGGGGAGCATATCCACAATTCTGGTGACATCCTTCTGAAAGCCCATATCCAGCATTCTATCAACCTCATCGAGCACAAAAAATTCAACTTCAGAGAGATCAATATGCCCCTGCTCCACGAGGTCCAGTAGGCGTCCCGGGCAGGCTACCAGAATGTCGACCCCCCGTCTCATGGCACTGACTTGAGGTCCCTGCCCCACTCCCCCGTAGACAAGGGCATGGTAAATATCCATGTATTTGCCGTAGGTCCGCAGACTCTCACCTACCTGATTTGCAAGCTCCCGGGTCGGAGTCAGCACAAGAGCCCGTGCCGTTCGCGGCTGGATATTCTGTGGGTCATCATAGAGGACATCCAGAATTGGGAGCGAAAACGCAGCCGTCTTTCCCGTGCCTGTCTGGGCACAGCCCAGAAGGTCCCGCCCCTCAAGAAGAGGAGGCAGAGCTTGGGCCTGAATCGGCGTGAGCGAGGTATAATTACGCTCACTGAGAGCACGTTGGATCGGCGCTGGAAATTGCAGCGCCTCAAACGAAGTTGGGTTCATTATAATCTAATTCCGGGCTCCGGGACAGGGATAGCTGGCAAAGTCGCGCTACGAGCAATGCCGAGTTGGTAAATGTCCCACTCACGCAGGCCGGACGGAGGAAGCCTTTTGAATGACCTCTATTTTGATTCAGTGGATAGAAAATCCGGTGGGCTAAGCCTACGTCACCCCGTTGCATAAGCAAGACCATTGTTCTTTTGGAACTGACAACCGCGTTATTAAAGGATCGTATCCGGATCTACCCAATCTCAGAAACGATGCGAAACAACCCTCTCCTGAAATGCGCACTAGCACTCCTCGCATGGAGCAGCCTTAAGGCTGAACAACCAGCTCCCGGCAAAGTCAGCGAACAGTCAT
Source organism: Akkermansiaceae bacterium UBA4145 (assembly GCA_002380675.1). GTDB lineage: Bacteria > Verrucomicrobiota > Verrucomicrobiia > Verrucomicrobiales > Akkermansiaceae > Roseibacillus_B. Next base: position 7,232 of record DFWB01000008.1, on the reverse strand, counting down.
TCAAGGTCTCCGCCAAGCAAACGATTCCATACCTTTTCTCCCTCCCACAGGAATACGACCCTTCCTCCAAAACAAAATGGCCCGTCATGCTCTTTCTCCACGGGCGCGGTGAAAGCCGGGGGCCCCTGAGCATCGTTGCCAAATGGGGACCTCCCCGGATGGCCCAGCGCGGCGACAACCTTCCCTACATCCTCATTGCTCCTCAATGCCCTGCCAAGAGCAGGTGGACCGATGACGATCAGCAAGCCGGCGTTCTCAAGCTTTTGGATCATATTACCACCACGTTTCCGGCCGATACTACCCGGATCTACCTGACCGGGCTCAGCATGGGAGGATATGGAACTTGGAAAATGGCGGCGGAAAATCCAGATCGCTTTGCTGCGATTTCACCCATCTGCGGGCGTGGCAACCCAGCAGATGCCGCCAAACTAGTCGACGTGCCTATCTGGGTGTTTCATGGCACTGAAGACACAGCGGTCCTCTATCGTCACTCTGATGAGATGGTCAAAGCCATCCGCAAGGCTGGAGGCAAAAAGGTGCGATTCACGACCCTCCAACATGTCGGGCACAACAGTTGGTCTGCCGCCTATGCAACGCCGGAGCTCTTTCAGTGGTTCAACAAGCACAGGACCGGGAACGAGAAGTAATACGACTATTTCTTGAGGCTGATTTCATTGGGTCACCCGATCCAATGCAGATTTTCCCTTCCACAGCCGGAGCTCGACGGTAGCATCACCCCATGTCTTCTCTCCGGACGCGCTTCCTACGGAATATCGCATCCGCCTGCCTGATCCTGTCGGCAGCTCCTGCTGCTGGCGACTTCAGCCGGGATATCCAGCCCCTCCTGGCCGAGCACTGCTACGCCTGCCACGGCCCGGATGCCCAGACTCGAAAAAGCGGACTACGCTTCGACCTGCGCGAGGGAGCAATCCGCGAATTGAAATCGGGCTCCCGCGCGATTGTTCCGGGGGACCTCGACGAGAGTGAGATGATTCATCGGATCTTTTCTGAAGATCCCGATGAAATGATGCCACCACCCGAGTTCAGGAAGAGCCTCAGTAACGAAGACAGAATAAAGCTCAGAAACTGGGTCAGGGATGGTGCAGAATACGAACAACACTGGTCTTTCCGCTCCGTGGAAAAACCCAAAGTGCCCGCCGTGAACAGAGGAGACTGGGCACGAAATCCTATAGATCATTTTATCCTTTCGCGGCTCGAGAGCCAGAAAATGGAACCCTCTCCCGAGGCTAGCCCCGAGACTCTCATAAGACGCATCTCTCTTGACCTTCGCGGTCTGCCACCAAGCCTCAATGAACTTCGACGGTTTGCGCCCTCTCTCGAAGTGCCCGTGGCAGAAAGAGAAAGCACGAGTGCCGAGTTCTCACCGGAACAATATTCCGATCTCGTCGACACCATGATCGACTCTTCTCATTACGGAGAGCGCATGGCCCAGGACTGGCTCGATCTCGCACGCTACGGAGACACCAACGGCTATCACAATGACTCCGTGCGCGCCATGTGGCTCTACCGGGACTACGTCATCGACTCCTTTAACAGCAACAAACCCTATGACCGGTTTATTGTGGAAAATATGGCAGGCGACCTCCTCCCCGAGGCTAGCGATACCACACGGGTGGCATCCGGCTTCAATCGTTGCGTGACGTTCAATGAAGAGGGTGGAGCTGACCCCGATGAATTTTATGTTACCTACGCGGTGGACCGCGCAAATACGACGGGACAGGTGTTTCTCGGCCTCACTGTTGGTTGCGCACAGTGCCACGATCACAAATACGATCCGATTTCCCAGAAGGAGTATTATCAGCTCTACGCGTTCTTCAACAGCGTAGAGGGAGAAATCGGAGCCGGAGGGCGGAGCGGCTACCACAACAAGCCACTTCCTCCGCTTCTCAAGGTTCGCACGGGCCCTCACCAACAGAAGCGGACCGAACTTCAATCTCTACTGGACTCCAAAACTGCGAAACTGAAGGCCGCTCGAGAACGGCTGGAGTTTACAGACCCCGCGGGTGACCTTGCCCCGGCCCTCAGCGAATGGGTCACTTCCCTCGCCTTGCCCAAGACCGGAGTTCTACCCGTGAAGAACGGTTTGCAGCTTCACCTTGATGCGGGCTCCTTCGACGCACCGGGCGGATTTGTAAGGGAATGGCCTGACCTTTCTGGAAACAAGCGTACTGCCGTGGCTACCGGTGAGCCCAAGCAGTTTGGCAGGGCTCTGAACGGACATCCCGCCATCCGCCTCGATGGCAAGAAGGACTTTCTGCGCACCACATCGGGGGCCGAGCATCTCGACGGGGACTTTACCATGGTGCTTGTGCTTCAATTCAACGACCTCGCCCGGCACCAGATGGCCCTCATGTGGGGCGACGAGTCTCAGGGAAAACGCCGCGCGTTCTGGAAAACCGGAGGCAATACGCAGCATGACAAGAGCAAGCTGAGCTTCAACGGCTATGGTGCCGACATGATCGGCAATGCGGATCTCAAACTGACGGTTCCCGCAGTGGCCATTATCACCCAGCAGGGCGCTAACAACGACACTCGTTTTCGCCTCAATGGCAAGGACGGAGGGGGCGGAGCAGTAAGTCTTTCCGGTTTCCAGAACAGGGCCATCACCATCGGCGCCAATAACGCGGGCGCAGAGAAGGCTGCCGCAGACTTCGCTGAAGTTCTCGTCTACGACCGTGCTCTTGATCCCAACGAGCAGGCCGCCGTGGGATTCTATCTCGGCACCAAATACAAAATCGAGGGAGAATGGAACCCAGCTCCTGCCGATATCATGGCCCTCGCGGCCAAGCCCGGAAGTGAGCGCACTGACAGCGAACAGAAGAAGCTCTTCACCTACTTCATCAACTACGTGCACGCTGGATCACGTGACCTCTTCCGCATGCTGGAGTCCGAAGTAGCAAGCACTCGGAAAGAACTCGAGCAGATCGATAAATCTCTCCCTACCACCATGGTAATGGTCGAGATGAAGGCCCGCAAACCTGCCCACGTACTCATGCGCGGCGACTTTCGCCAACCGGGCGAGGAAGTGGAGCCGGACGTGCCCGCGATCTTTCCCCGCCTGCCCACCAACCAACCCCGCAACCGGCTGGGGCTGGCCTACTGGCTTACCGACCCCAGCCATCCTCTTGTCTCCCGTGTGATCGTCAATCGCCTTTGGAAACAGCTTTTTGGCACTGGTCTGGTCAAAACTCTCGGAGACTTTGGCACCCAGGGGGAGCGCCCCAGCCACCCGGAGCTTCTTGACTGGCTAGCCGCTGATTTCGTTGAGCATGGGTGGGACATCAAGAGGCTACAAAAACTCATTATAAGCTCTTCTACATACAGGCAGTCATCGGCAAACAGGAGACGATACGAGGATCAAGATCCCGATAACCGGTTTCTCTGTCGTGCTCCCCGTTTCCGGCTTTCCGCTGAGGAAATACGAGACTCCGCCTTATCGATCAGCGGGCTACTTAATCCAAGCATTGGCGGCCCCTCCGTCTTTCCTTACCAACCCGCAAACTATCTCAGCAGCATCGGAAAGGGTTGGAAAGAGAGCGAGGGTGGATCCCTGTATCGAAGAGGACTCTACACCTTCTGGCGTCGGACAATGCTCTACCCCAGCTTCCAGATCTTTGATGCTCCCAGCCGTGAGTTCTGCTCCGTCAACCGGCCTCGTACGAATACGCCACTTCAAGCTCTCGTCACTCTCAATGACCCGGCATTCGTGGAAGCTGCCCGGGTCTTTGCCCAGCGCGTTCTCTCACGCAAGGAGGACAGTGACCCGCAGCGCCTCCGTCTTGCTTTCATGATGGCGACTTCCCGCGCCCCTGACAAAAGCGAAATGCGTATTCTCACCGAAACCCTTTCCGAACAGAGGAACGAGTTTAA
>DFWB01000008.1:540-3043 GCA_002380675.1 Akkermansiaceae bacterium UBA4145 | reverse complement strand
AAACCCTTTCCGAACAGAGGAGCGAGTTTAACGCTCATCCCGAACGCGCCAACGAGTTCATCACAAACGGGAAATCTCTTCCATCCTCTGATTATGACCCTGTCGAACTGGCCGCATGGACCTCTCTAGGGAGTATCCTTCTCAATCTTGATGAAACCATCTCTCGTGAGTAGCCTATGAGCGAAATCCAGAACTATCTCACGCGACGCACGTTCCTTGGCCGCACCTCATGCGGACTCGGCGCTGCCGCCCTCTCTGATCTTTTTACCTCTTGTCCGGCAGCTCTGGCCGCCGAAGGTGCGGTCAAGACCAGTCAACCGGCGAAAGCCAAACGGGTGATCTATCTCCACATGTCGGGCGGCCCCTCTCAGCTGGAAACCTTTGATCCCAAACCCGGACTCTCCCGTTGGGATGGAAAGCCTCTCCCTTCCGAGGTCATTGGAAACCAACGATTGACAACCATGACCAGCGGACAGGGAGCCCTCAATGTAATGGCCTCAAAGCATGAGTTCGCAAAGTGCGGACAGGCGGGGATGGATATGAACGTCCTCTTCAAGCACATGCCCGAGATTGCGGATGATATCTGCCTGATCAGAAGTGCCACTACCGATCCGATAAACCACGATCCAGCTGTCACCTTCCTGCAGACCGGAAGCCCCTTGTCTGGGAGGCCCAGCATGGGCTCCTGGCTCAGTTACGGATTGGGCAGTGCCAACGAAAACCTACCTGCTTTTATCGTCCTCCTCTCGGGTGGAGGTCAACCCGTTCCTTCCCGCTACTGGCATAATGGATTTCTTCCCAGCAGACATCAGGGCGTAAAATTCCAGTCGTCTGGAGATCCGGTCCTCTTCCTCTCCAATCCCAAGGGGATGTCGGATCTGAATCGCAAACAAACGATCGATCGAATCAATGCTTTCAACCAGCTCAAACATGAACAGGCTGGCGACTCCGAAATCGAAGCCCGCATTGACGCCTTCCAACTGGCATACCGCATGCAAAGCTCAGTGCCGGGGCTGATGGATCTATCGCAGGAGCCGAAAGAAGTTCTTGAAAGCTACGGAGCGCAACCAGGTAAGGCCTCCTTTGCCTCCAACTGCCTTCTGGCTCGCCGCCTCGCCGAAGCGGGTGTTCGCTTTATTCAGCTCTATGACCGGGGATGGGATCACCACGATGGGATAACCAACGCTATCAAGGGAAAGATCGCCTCCGTCGATCGACCTACCACGGCTCTTCTGAAAGACCTCAAGGAACGTGGTATGCTCGAGGAGACCCTCGTCATCTGGGGCGGAGAATTCGGTCGTACTACCTACGCGCAGACCCGCAACAAGAACTTTGGCAGGGATCATCATCCTGCCTGTTTCTCGATGTGGATGGCGGGGGGAGGGATACAGCCGGGAATGGTCCATGGTCAGACCGATGAATTCAGTTACAATGTGACGGACAAAGCTGTTCACGTCCACGACCTGCAAGCTACGATTCTACATCTTCTCGGCATCGACCACGAAGCTCTAACCTTCCGATTCAAGGGCCGCGACTTCCGGCTCACGGACGTTCACGGTAAGATCGTAACAGAAATCCTGGCCTAATCAGGACCAGGTCAATGAAGCTCTTGTTTCACAGAGCTTAGTCCACGTGACAGAGGTTACCTTGGTGGATGGATTCATCATCGCTAGAAATTCATCCTGACTGCAATCGACCCATACCCGCTTGTGGTAGGCCATTTTACTTTGCCAAGCAGACCGGACGTCTATAAGTCTCGCCGGAACCAGCTCCCGGACTACACCGCATGAATGCACTTGGAATCCATCCCGCACAAATGTGCCTGGTGGTATTTTTCATCCTGGTAATGCCGGAGTTACTGCCCGCCGCTACCTACGAGCAGGATTTTAATTCCTATCCAAATGGCACCACTGATCTTCGCGATGGCACAGTGATCATAGGATCGAGCGCCAGCGTCCAAAATGGGCGGCTGCAACTTACGCGGGACCGGGGAATCAGTGGGTTTGCCAGCTTTTCAATTCCCGCTCTCGAAGGCTCTTCTCTTGGCTTCAGGGCTTCCTTTGACATCGAGCTCAATGACAGCATCAATTTCAACCCTCCAGCTGATGGATTCTCCTTTAACTATGGTAACGCCCCAATGGGCGACCGTGGTGCTGCAGAAGAGGGAATGAGAACCCGCCCGGCAGTAACTGAAAACCTCTCTTTCGAGGTGGATACGTGGATGAATGGAGACCCCGAGCAAGGGGTGAATATATCCGGGTTAAGCAATGGTTTGGATGTGGGCCAACTCGCTTTCACCAATGGCATCATCCTTAACGACGGCCAACGGGTGAGTGGGGCCGTAGAAGTCGAATGGGACCCGGCAAGTGGCGCCTCGTTCAGGACGACCGGCTTGCAAACTAATGCGGAATTCTCCGCTATCGATACTGCAGAATTCACGGGTGACGATTCCTACACCTTTATCATTTCAGCCCGGGTGGGAGGAGCCAATCAGGACCTCTTC
>DFWB01000008.1:0-252 GCA_002380675.1 Akkermansiaceae bacterium UBA4145 | reverse complement strand
TTCAGCCCGGGTGGGAGGAGCCAACCAGGACTTCTTCATAGACAATCTGATAATAGATACTGGCGCTCCAGGTGACCGGGACAACGACGGGCTATCTGATTCCTATGAAATAGCGAACGGCCTTGATCCCGACGATGACGGGACCATCGGGGAAACCTCTCCAGGAGCAAAGGACGGCCCCCACGGCTCTCTTGGAGATCCCGATGGGGATGGCTTGAGCAACTCTCGGGAACGCGACCTCCGGACAAACCC
>DFWB01000236.1 GCA_002380675.1 Akkermansiaceae bacterium UBA4145 | reverse complement strand
AATCTGATTGTCACCCACCCCAATACAGGCCTGAATATTCAGGGCACGGTGGAGGCAGGATCGGTGACGATCGTCACTCAGAACCTCGACGCGCAGGCCTCCGTGCAGCTGATGACTGGAGAGGCTGCAAATTTCATGAACGCGGACCCGGGGAGCCGGCTCAATATTTTTGGAGGGAAAGTTTCTGCGACGTCCGGGGATGTAGTCTTGGGGGGAGCTGCGGTTCTTATAGGGGGTGGTGATAACGGAGGTAGCGAGATTCTTGCACCTGCGGGGGCGGTGAGAATCTTCGGGGGGCAAAGTTTCAGACTCCTGCCCGAGAGCGGCACAGCGGGTTCGGTCCGTATCGAACGGCTACCTGGTAGCGTCAATGGCAATATTCTGAATACTCAGGTTATTCGCGCCGGACAGATGGTGGAGATCACCAGTGAGGCGGGAATCAGTAACAATGGTGTTCTTCAGGCAGACCAGCTAGGTGGGGTTGTGATGATGAGGGTTGATGAAGGAGGGACGCTCATCAACGAAGGGGGCGCGCTCATTTCTGCGGATATTATCATGCCGTTTCCTGCCCCGGGTCCCGGGGCGGTCCTGAATCCGGATCGAGGAGATGCACCCTCTTCGCTTAGTACGGGGCTGAGCCGGATTCCAGTCGTTTCGAGTCCGGGGCAGTCAAAGAGTTCAAGGCGAGTTATCCTCCGGGAGTCGGCCCCGGTGACTGGGAGCGCAAGCTCCCAGAGACAAAGGGCCAATCGGGCCCAAGGCGATTCCAGAGAGCGCAACGATGCCCTTGCAGGTAATACGGCGAGGAGAACCGGGCATCTGGCGCGGGGACAAAGTTTTTTTGGAACGCGCGGCGGCTCGAAAGCAAAGAAGCGGTAGTAGGTGGACTTGGCACTGGTCCGAAGCGTATCTGGATCAGATGGGGCTGCCTGAATTAAAAGAGAAGGGGGAGAACCGAAGTTCTCCCCCCTCTGTTGGGTTGCCTATGGAAATGGGTTTCTTGCGAAAGTTGTGCTGGGTGGACAGCTTCCGGCAGTATCGACTTCCCCTGCAGGGTGCGTCAACCTTGAAGTTGCGTGTTTAGTTCATCGGATATTACGTTTACCCGAATCAAAAAGGGTATGACTATGAGTCGGATGAAGCGGAAACACGCCCCAACTCGCTGACATTCCTGTATGGAGCGAGCATGGATGGAGTCTTGTAGAGATAATCGGCTCTGGATAATGCCTGATCGATGGAGACGAAAGATTGCGGCAAGCTGCCTCTCACGTTACTAACCATCACGTTCGCGAAATACTGAGACCCATTATGAAACTTTTCACCTTTCTGGCCGCCCTGATCACGTCGCTGGTAACGAGCTTGTGCGCTGCTGAAGACAGCAACCGTATTTTTGAGCTGAGAACATACTATGCCAACGAGGGAAAGCTTGACGCTCTGCACGCGCGATTTCGCGACCACACCTGTGATCTTTTTGAGAAGCATGGAATGCGGAATGTCGGATATTGGGTTCCTGTGAAGAATGAATCCAATGCGTTAATTTACATTGTCTCACATGAGAATCGAAAGGCGGCACAAGAGTCATGGGGAGCCTTTCTTAAGGATCCGGCGTGGGTGGCGGCCTACAAGGCTTCAACTAAAGGAGGAAAACTTGTGCGCAAGATTGACCGGGTATTCCTCACTGCTACGGATTACTCTCCCACGCTCAAAGTTGCGGCCGAGAACCCCAATCGACTCTTCGAGCTCCGGACCTACACAACTCACGAGGGCAAGCGGGCCAATATCAACAAACGCTTTCGCGATCACACCTGCGCGCTTTTTACCAAGCACGGGATTACCAACCTTCTGTATTGTGACCTGATGGAAGATCAGCAATCCGCGGATGTCACCCTCACCTATCTTATTGCCCATAAGGATGAGAGTGCTCGTGCTGCGTCGTGGGAGGCCTTTCGAAAGGATCCAGCGTGGGAGGCCGCCCGCAAGGCTTCTCAGGTAGACGGACCGATCCTGCTCAAAAAAGGAGGGGTTCAGTCGACCCTTCTGGTGCCAGTGGATTACTCCGCAATGAAGTAGAGTGCCCGGCATTGGGCGGTGTATTCAGTAATATTGCTCCGGGGGGACGGGACGAGCTATCCCGAGAGCAGGCCTCTGCAGGGGGATCTTGTCTCACGATTCCAGAAGTGGTTAGCTTGGGCGCCATGTTCCGTCTCCTTGTAGCCCTGTTTCTTGCTGGTTTCGTTTCGGCCGCAGATCTCCCCTCAAAACCCAATATTATCTGGATCATGTGTGATGATCTCGGATACGGAGATCTGGGATGCTTTGGCCAGAAGAGTATGGCTACTCCGCGGCTTGATGAGATGGCGAGGCAAGGAATGCGATTCACTGATTTTTATGCGGGATGCACGGTGTGCCGGCCTTCCCGACTCTCTCTCTGGACGGGCAAGCACATGGGGCATACCCCCATCTCCTCCAACGCAAATTATCACTTCAAGCCTGAGGATATTACGGTGGCCGAACTTCTCAAGACTGCTGGTTATCGCACCGGGGGGGTTGGCAAGTGGGCGATGGGAGGTGTCGGAACAAGTGGGTTTCCACTGAAGAATGGATTTGATTTCTGGATGGGTTATCTCGATCAGGGACAGGCTCACAACTACTATCCCACTCACCTATGGCTGAATGAAAAGAAGTTCCCTCTCGCCGGTAACGTCATTTCTAACCATCCGGGCGCGCGTGGAAGGGTAGCTTCCCAAAAAGTTACCTGGTCTCACCCGATCATGACTGATCAGGCCTTCGGCTTCATCAGGGAGAACCGGGAAGAGCCCTTTCTCCTTCATGTGCACTGGACGATTCCTCATGCTAATAATGAAGGGGGTCGCGTTCACGGTGACGGGATGGAGGTGCCGAACTACGGGATCTATGAGAAACGAGACTGGAAAAATACGAGCAAGGGGCAAGCTGCCATGGTCAGCTGGATGGATCGAGATGTTGGTCGACTTATCGACCTCCTCCGGGAGCTGAAAATTGATCATAGAACTCTTGTAGTCTTTACCTCTGACAACGGGCCCCACTCCGAGGGAGGTCATAAGCATGAGGTTTTCAATGCCAATGGACCCCTGCGTGGATTCAAGCGGGATCTCTACGATGGAGGTATCCGCGTTCCTGCCATTGCGTGGTGGCCCGGGGTGGTAGAACCTGGGACCACCTGTTCTGAGCCGCTAGCCTTCTGGGATTTTCTTCCAACGGCCTGTGAGCTGGCCGGGGCAGAAGTATCTCATCCTGTTGACGGTATTTCGTTTGTGAATGCGCTCAGAGGCAGGAAGCAGAAAAGCCACGAGTATCTTTACTGGAAGTTTGGCAGTAAAGAGGCTGTGAGGGCCGGAAAGTGGAAGCTGGTTCAGAATAGTCCTGAGAAGCAGCCAGAACTTTACGACCTTCATCACGACCAGGGAGAGCAGCGTAACCTTGCGGAAAGAGAGGGGAAGGTCCTGCAGCGGTTGCAGGGTTATTTGGCCGAAGCCGTGAAATAGCACTGGGGCGGAGCGTCACTCGATCGTGTCGCTGGAGTGATGCCGCAGCCTTTCGTCCAGAACGGCAAGCTTGCCAAGTGTCTGCGAGGACTCTAAATCCCGGCTCATGGCAGAAACATTGCGTTGGGGCATCCTTAGCACGGCAGGGATTGCATGTAAGAACTGGGAAGCGATCAGAAATTCCGGGAACGGGGTTGTCACGGCAGTGGCAAGCCGTGATGCGGCAAAGGCCCAGCAGTTTATTGATGGCTGCCAGGCCGAGGTCCCTTTTGAGGACGTGCCGCGGGCGATCGGGGGATACGACGAGATCATCGCCGCGGATGACGTGGATGCGGTCTACATTCCCCTGCCCACCGGCTTGCGCAAGGAGTGGGTCATCAAGGCAGCCAACGCGGGCAAGCACGTGATGTGTGAAAAGCCCTGTGCAGTCAGCCACGCAGATCTGATGGAGATGACAGATGCCTGCGCGGCTAACAACGTGCAGTTCATGGATGGAATTATGTATGTGCACAGTGACCGGATGCCCAAGCTGCGTGCGGCCCTCGATAATCCCTCCAATGTTGGTAAGATTACCCGGATTGCGTCGGCCTTCAGTTTCTGCGCTCCGCCTGAATTTCTGGCAGGAAACATCCGGCTCAGCAGTGAATTGGAGCCGGCAGGTTGTCTTGGGGATCTGGGTTGGTACACCATCAGGGCGACGCTCTTCGTGATGAATTTTGAGATGCCCAAGTCTCTTCGGGCCACCATGCTTTCCAGTGCCTCAAGAGCTGATAGCCCGAATCAGGTGCCGACCGAGCTGAGCGCCGAGCTGTTTTTTGACAGCGGGATCTCGGCTACTTTCTATAATTCCTTCCTGACCAATCACCAGCAGTGGCTGCACGTTAGTGGCGACAAGGGGAACATCCGCCTCGATGACCTTGTTCTCCCCTATCCTGATGGGGAACTCGACTTTCACGTTAACAACGCCGAGTTCGTGATTGAGGGCTGCAAGTTCACGATGGAGAAGCATCTCCGGCGTGAGTTTGTCCCTGAGCCCGGTGGTAACGACCCTGCGGCCCAGGAAACCAAGCTCTTCCGTAATTTCGGTGACCTTGCGCTGGGAGGAACACCGGATCTCTTCTGGGCAGAGGCAGCACTCAAGACCCAGCTGATCCTAGACGCCTGTCTTGAATCCGCTCAGAATGGGAGCAAGATGGTTGAGTTCTAAGCGGACCTGAAATCTAGCCGAGTAGAGACTCGACCACCTCTCCAAATTCATCAGTGAGGCGGAAGTTACGGCCCTGATGAGAGAAAGTGAAGTCTCTGTGACGTAGTCCGAGGCAGTGGAGAAGAGTCGCATGGAGATCATGAACATGGACTTTGTCCTTTTCGGCGAAGTAGCCCAATTCATCGGTTGCCCCATGAACAATCCCCGGCTGAATTCCTCCCCCGGCCAGCCACATCGTGAATCCGTGTGGGTGGTGATCCCTGCCAGCCCCTTGCCCACTTCCCTGTGACATCGGGGTGCGGCCAAATTCGCCACCCCAGATGACAAGGGTTTCGTCGAGGAGCCCACGCTGGCGTAGATCGGTCAGCAGAGCAGCAATAGGCTGGTCCACTGATTGGCAGCGTTTAGCGTGCTCCTTCTTTATGGAGCCGTGGGAATCCCATCCCTTGTCGTAGAGCTGAATAAAGCGTACTCCCCGTTCGGCCAGTCTTCGTGCAAGGAGACAGTTATTGGCAAAAGACGCTTCTCCGGGTTTCGCCCCGTAAAATTCACGTGCTGAGTCTGTTTCATTGGAGATATCAGTGAGTTCCGGAACGGCCACCTGCATACGGTATGCCAGCTCATACTGGGCAATCCGGGCGGAGATTTCCGGGTCATTGACAGCTGCGTGCCGCCGTTGATTCATCCATTTCAGGAGATTGAGCTGGCGACGGCGCTCCGACCGGCTGATCCCGGGAGGATTAGCAATGTGGAGAACAGGGTCTCCAGAAGTACGGAAGGTCGTGCCTTGGTGTTCTGAAGGGAGAAAGCCTGCTCCCCAGTAACTGTCGAGAAGCGGTTGGCGATTCTGTCCCGAAACGAGGACCACGAATGAAGGAAGGTCGCTGTTTTCTGATCCAAGGCCATAAGACAGCCAGGAGCCCATCGAGGGTCGTCCGAAACGTACGCTTCCCGTGTTCATGAACATCACGGCAGGATCGTGGTTAAAGCTGTCGGTATGCAGGGAACGAATGACTGCGATCTCATCAATAACCTTTCCAACGTGGGGAAAGAGGTCGGAGACCTCGGTTCCGCTCTGTCCCCGAGATCGAAAGTTCCACGGAGACCCCTTTATCTTGGGCCGATCCTCTTTGATCATTGCAAACTCATGGTTCCTGATGAGATCCGGAGGCATTTCCTTTCCGTGTTTCTTCGTCAGAGCGGGCTTTGGATCAAAAGTATCCACGTGAGAAGGCCCCCCTGACATGAACAGGTAAATGACTCGTCGAGCTCGGGGGGCAAGATGATGAAGACCTGCGCTTTTCCCGCATTCCGCTTTGAACATGGAGGCAAGGGCTAACGACCCAAGAGCGAGGGGAGCACTTCCAAGAAGTTGCCGCCTGGTTATCTCGTGGCTGACAGAGTCAAACATCATTCGCGTGTCAGCGTTTCGTCGAGATTCAGCAGGATCGCTGCCACGGATATCCATCCGTCGGCGCCCTCATCCTCCTCCGCGAGAAAGGTAAGGAACATTTTGCGCTCTTCGGCATCAGGTGATCGGCTCAGACATGACCGAAAGGCATACTCAAGACGCTGGTTGCTACTTGGGTGAGAGGCGGTAATCCGCTCGGCGAAGAATTGGGCGCATTCGTGGAAGATAGGATCGTTCAGGGTGACCAGAGCCTGCCGGGGGGTGTTGGTTACTGAGCGGATCGTGACGCAGACTTGGCGAGACGGAGCATCAAAAGATGCCAGAGAGGGATGAAGCAGCATGCGTTTCCAGTAAGTGTACATCGACTTACGGTGGCGATCATTCCCGGTAGAATCTTTCCAGGTGAAATTGGAATTCCCGGGTTCGTTCTGGCCGGTTTCCTCGTAAAGGCCCTCAGGCTGTGTGGGAAAGACCGGCGGTCCACCAACCCTGTGAACGAGAAGGCCGCTTATCGCCAGAGCGTTGTCTCGAATTTGTTCGGCTGCATGGCGAGAGCGTGACATGCGGCCAAGCAGTTGGTTGGCAGGATCTGCCGCTCGCTGTCTGGGAGTCTGAGCAGAAGATTGCCGGTATGTCTCCGAGTTTACAATCAGGCGCACGAGTTCCTTTCGACTCCATCCGTTGCTTTCGAACTCAATAGCGAGCCAGTCAAGGAGTTCCGGGTGAGAGGGCTTTTCACCCATCACTCCAAAATCTGCGGGGGTCGCGACCAGACCTTTGCCGAAAAAATGCTGCCAGAGATAATTGACTGCTACCCGGGAGGTGAGGGGGTGTTCCGGTTTGAACAGCCAGCGGGCGAAGTCCAGACGAGTGGCATTTTTACCACCGGCGATAGCTGGAAGAACGGCGGGGACCGCCGGGAAGACTCGCTGCCCCTTGTCCTTGTAGTTGCCCCGGATGAGAACATGCGTCTCGCGCGCGGTAGAGAGATCGTCCATGACGTGGACTTTGAGAGGCTCGCTTTGCAGTGCAGCAAGCTCGGTTTCGAGCTTCCGGATTTCAGCACCTGCAGATCCGACCTGACCCGGGTCGGTGAGGGCTTTGCGGTAAATTCTAACATTACGAAGTTCTTCTCTGAAGACGAACGCGTTGGGTGTTCTCGATTTCGTATAGCCTGCTCCGATGGCGAGGGGTCGAGCGCTCACGGAGATTGACTGAGGTATGCGGCCTACCAGTCGCGCCGCCTTATCTTCGACGCCATCGATATAGAGCTTCAGAGATTGCCCTGCCTCGAAAACGACTGCGACATGATGCTCGATGTTGTCATTAACAGGAATACTTCCATGGATCTCAGCTCCGTTCCACGTTTCATTAGTTGAAGAGATCCACGCAAAGAGGTGTCCTGGGCGGCTGTGCTCTTGGGCCTCTCCACCGATGCCAAAGACGAAGCTGCGTGTCTTACTCTGCCAGTCATACTTGGATGCGATATCGGCTACTTTTTCCTGGGTTCTGATAACCGCAGAAATTGTGAGATCGCCAGTTGGCGCAAATTGGGTGGGATCGGCCTCGATGTGGCCTTTACTCCATGTTCCAAGAAGGGCCGGGTCTTCTGGAGAGCTCGCGTCTGGTAGATTTTTTCGAAGGGCTGCAATCCGGGATTTCAGTATCTTGCTGCGCTTACTACCCCTATCCGGGACAAAGTCCATCAATGGGCCGTGGGTGTTATATCCCGATCCGAGGTGAGGAACATTGTTAAAGATTGCGAAGAGCTGATAATACTCTTTCTGGCTGATGGGATCGTGCTTGTGATCGTGACATTCTGCACATTCCAGAGTCAGCCCAAGCCATGTTCGTCCAGTAGTCTTCAGGCGATCTACCACGGTCTTAACCCGGAATTCCTCCTTCCGTGGGTTGTTCCCCTTGGCCTGCATTGCGTTACGGTGGAAGCCTGTTGCTACTTTTTGGGAAGCGCTTGCTCCGGGTAGAAGGTCGCCTGCTATCTGAGCGATAGTAAACTGGTCGAAAGGCTCGTCCCTGTTGATGGAATTGATGACCCAGTCGCGATAGACCCACATGTTGCGGGTCCGGTCGGCAGCGTAGCCTGAAGTGTCAGCGTAGCGGGCGAGGTCGAGCCAGTTCTGAGCGAGGCGCTCTCCGAAATGAGGTGATGCTAGAAAACGCTCGACCAACTTCGACCAGGCGCCAGGAGACGTGTCGGATCTGAAGCGTTCCACTTCTTCCTGAGTCGGGGGGATTCCCCGCAGGTCAAAACTGAGGCGGCGGATCAGGGTATGACTAGGGGCTCGGGACGATGGGGACAATCCCGCCTTCTTGAGGCGTTCATGTACAAAGTGGTCGATAGGGTTGATTGCTCCGGGGAGGGAGGATTTCCGGGGTGGTAGAAACGCCCAGTGGTCGGTTTCTGTTTCCCCGATAGACCGGAGATGGGGCAGAAGGGCAAGAAGGAGAAGCGCGGCTAATCTCAGGGAGAAAGGCGTAACGGAAGAATGGATACTCCCAGTGGTTTTAGATTTCTCCTTCACGGCTTTCAGGATCGCCGTTCTTCTTCAATGTCATAGACATCAAACCAGACGTAAATAGGGTGACCGGCAGGAACACACTTCGGGATATAGTCCTCAAGAAATTCCTGAAGCTGGATTGGAAGATCGCAGATTCGTTTTCCACGCATGTCGTTATTCCATTGAATGATTTCGCGGCGCTGGTGCGGCTGGGCGTTGTCGGTGATCCATCGTCCAACCGATTCGTCATCGGCACCGGTGGATACGAATTCCTTGAAGGACTCAGCTGTGAGTCCGGTGAATTCGAAAAAGAAGTTATCGAGAGGGCAGTCGAACTTGTATTCTCCGAGCGTGCCGGCAAGCGCCGCACGGCATTTGTCGAGAGTGCGGGCGGCAATGACGTAGCCAGCAAGAGTTTCATGCGGGCTGCGGGGATAGTCACCTGCCTGGGTAAAATCAGAGGTGGGCACGTTGATGATTCTTGCCGCCTCTCCAGCGGGGTCAAGCCACCGTTGTTTCGATAGGGGTGCTCTGGGGTGGGGGGCAGGAATGAAGCAGCGAATTGCCCTTCGATGGCTCTATTCGGTATCCAGTCTTTCCAGCAGCTTCTTCCACCCCTTCATGGATCGGCCGAGGTTTTCACGGGCGCTTCCGCGGATCCCATAGTGCTGCAGGCCGATGGGCCCCTTCCACCTTAGAGTTTTAAGCTTCTGGAGAAGGGGGAGGACATCGTAGGTGCCTGTATCCAGAGGCTGGATAAGGGTATTCCAAGCCGTTCCTCCCATATCTGCACCATTAATGGTGACCACGAAGAGATGGGGAGCGGCCTCCTCAAGCAGGGTGTTGAGATTTTTCCCGTCCACCTTCAGAAAGTGACAGAGATTGAAGGTGACTCCGAGGTTTCTTCGGCTAGCGGCCTTTACGAGCCGAATACAGTCCTGAACCCGGTCTGCATAGGCCCCGGCGTGAGGATAGAGTGCGAGGCGGACTCCCGACTTGGCAGCGTGGTCGGCAAGGGCCTGCAGTTTCGCCACGACAGGAGTATCGGCCGCCTGAGGATTCGCAGGTCGCCGCCCTCCGACGTAGAGCCATACGATAGCTTCCCGCCCACTGGCCTCGGTGATGGCTTTTTCGAGGTTCGGGTTGTGAGTCACACCGTTGTCGCGGACCTCGATTCCATTGTAGAGTGGAGCGAAGCTGATCCCATGCTGCTTCACGGCAGCCAGCATCTCCGGGATGCGGGTTGCCCCGGTGTAGCCGATGCCGGAAAAGCCGAGCTCCTTGACGAGTGCGGCCTGCTGTTCATAGGACCTGACCTCGGCATCCCTGGTGCCCGTATCCATGGCAAAGAAAGGCCATTCGGCTTGGCAAAGAGATGAGAGTCCGACGAGGCCGCAAAGGGAGAGGAGGAGGCAAAGCTTCATGGTATTCTTAGTGAAAGAGCTCCACGGAGGCGGTTCAAGCCTCGAGTCGCTCAGGGTAGGGAGCGTGGGAAGAAAGGGCCTCAGGGAAGGGGAGTATTAGGCTGAACCGCATTGTCCGGATACTTGCCGTTAAAAACCATCATCTGTTCTCTGGTCTCGGTAATGACGAACGATTCATCGATTTTCTGATCCTTACCTGTGACCGACTTGAGATCGAGGCGCAGGTGCTTGGCAAGAAATGGATAAGCGGCCATGCGCTTGGAGGGGCCATAGTCATGCTTTTCCTCTGAGAAATGGGCATTGGCGACCTTGTCGGTTGCGCCATAAAGCTTGTAGATGTGCTGGACGAAGGGAAACTCGACGCGCGGGGTGTTCAGAGTCCAGTCACTGCCGTTAGAGATAAGAAGCTGGGGGCGGGGAGCGGCCAAGGCGGCAATTTCCACATTGTTGGTCTTGTGGGTGGCGCTCCAGTGAATCGGCATCCCGCTTTCGCAATTGCAGCCACCGAAGAAGTGGGCGGAGACCTGGCAGACTGGAATGGTGACCGCCACCCGCTCGTCGAGGGCAGAAAGGATAAAGGTCTGGGTGCCGCCCCCGGAACATCCGGTCATTCCGATGCGCTTGGAATCGACGTTGGGCAGGGTGAGAAGGAAGTCGAGAGCGCGCATGCTGTTCCAAGTCTGCAGGCGGAGTATTTCGGGCGTAGTCCGGTGGTTCCAGCCAGCTTCTTTTGAGTCACCATAGCCCATCATGTCATACTGGAAGACCGCAGCGCCCATCCGGGCGAGGACCGCGCAACGGATCTGGCGCGATTCACGAAAGCGGCCTCCATGGCCATGCGGGCAAAGAATTCCGGCCAGCTTTCCCTTGAACCCGGTGGGACGGTACAGTGTGCCGGTGACGTAGAATCCAGGAGAGCTTTCGATAGCAACGTTTTCGGCCTGATAGCCTTTATGGAGGCGTTTCTTGACGAAGCGTGGGTTGAGGGGGGTGCGTTCCGGGAGGGTGGAGAGCTTGGCTCCAGCCAGGATGCCAGCCTTCACAGTCGCCTTGCGCTTTTCCCAGCTTTCGAGGTCAGGGGTGGCGGCCTGGAGCCCGGCCAGTTCCTTCCTCGCCGCCTCCTGGTCATGAGCGTGTCCCTTGCGCAGTCCTTCAGAGAAAAGATATGAATGAGCCAGGATTCCCAGAAGGACCACTATGGCAAAGGGGAGTTTCATTCCTTCAGGGTCGGGTTCAATCCCCGGCAACTCAAGAACGGAGATTAAGAGCTGGTTCGATGCTGAGATTCGCCGCAAATGCAATTAGGGCAACTTCTCGCCGGGTGAAAGCGCTTCCTGTCTGACCGCTACATGCAAGATTCTGCTAAAATCCCGGGCGAACCCTCCAAAGCTGTGCTTCACTTAGTCATGCAGCGATTTTCTTTTGTATATTCACTCTGCTCTATGTTCCTCGCCCTTGCAACAATCGGCGATTTGTCGGCTCGCGATCACGTCCTGACCATTGGAGGAGGCTATTCTCCGTCCGGTAATCAGATCTCATTGGAGCGGAATGTCATTTTCTTCGAGAAGCTCCGCGCCGAGAAGTTGGGAGGCGATATCAGGCATGACCTGTATTTTGCGGATGGGAATTCGCCGTTGCCAGATCTCCAGTTTGAGCCGGAAGGGGGAGAGGTGCCCCGAGCTAATCTTTACATGGCGGGGTTGTTCGGATCAGAGAGGGGCATCGCGAATCATTATCGCGACAACGAGCTGAAGAATACCCGGGACCTTTCAAGCCCTGATGCGGTGGAGCGATGGTTTGAGGAGGAAGGGTCAAAGCTTGAGTCCGGGGATCGACTCATCCTTTACGTCACCTCCCATGGGGGCCGAAGTGGGAACAAGGACAACAAGTTCAACACGAAGATATGGATGTGGAATCGTCGGACCCTCGAAGCATCCCGCCTTGCTAGTTGGATAGCGAAGCTCCCCGAGGGAGTTAGAGTCATGACTGTCATGGTCCAGTGTTATGCAGGAGGGTTCTCCCATCTCATCTTTGATGAGAACAATGAGAAGAAAGACAGTGTTGATCGTCGCGTATGTGGGTTCTTTGCCACGGTTTGTGACCGCGAAGCGGCTGGATGTACTCCGGATGTGAATGAAGCCAACTATGATGAATTCAGCAGTCACTTCTGGGCGGCTTTGCGGGGTAAAACCCGCATGGAGGAACCGGTGGGTCACTGTGATTATGATGGGAATGGGAAGATC
>DFWB01000306.1 GCA_002380675.1 Akkermansiaceae bacterium UBA4145 | reverse complement strand
TCAAGGAGGCGTCGGTGGGTTTGCCCGACATAGGGAGTCTCCGGGGAGGAGATCTGCTGCTCTACAGCAGGGATTAATTGCTCAATGCCGTCATCCATGGTTGTCAGGCAACCCGGTTGGAGGGGGTGCCGGCGATCCAGTTTTTCAGGTTATCCACGACCCCTGCCAGAAGGCGGCGCCGGGACTCCAGAGACAGCCAGGCGGTGTGAGGCGTCATGATGAGATTGCGATCCGCAAGGTCGGGCGCAAACAGGGGATGGTCCGGGCTGGGTGGTTCCGTGGAGAGGACATCGAGCCCGGCTCCGGAGAGGTGGCCACTTCGAAGAGCCTCGGCAAGATCGACCTCATTGACAAGAGGGCCCCGGCTGACATTAAGGAGAATGGAGCCCGGTTTCATGGCGGATAAGGTCGTCCGGTCAATCATATGCTCATTCTCGCTGGTGAGAGGGCAATGAAGCGAGACGACATCGGAAGAGGCAAAGAACTCCTCTGGTGAGACCCGGGGGAGATCGGGGCGATGAATATTCGATGATCCCTCGCGCGCAAGGACCTGTACCTCCATTTTCAGAGCTTCTGCAATCCCAGCGAAGGCTGATCCGATTTCCCCAAGGCCGACGATGCCGCAAGACCTTCCCGCCAGTTCGGTGATCGGGTGGGTTAACCGAGTGAAGATCGGGGATTGAGGCCACTCTTCATGTTCGTTTGCAAGTCGGTGAACCTTGGTGACAAGGGAGAGAAGAAGTGCCGCCGTATGTTGGGCGACACTGGGAGTGGAGTAACCAGCAACATTGCAGACGGGGATCTTTCTGGCCGTTGCGGCATCGAGATCGACAACATTGACTCCCGTGGCGCATACCAGAATTAATTTAAGATTAGGGAGTGACTGGATGATCCCGGCATCGAGAACGACTTTATTGGTGAGGATCACCTCGGCATCGTGAGCCCGTTCGATCACCTGGGACGGTCCGGTCCGGTCAAAATGCGAAAAGTTCCCAAGTGCCTCCAGAGGGGCGAAGTCGATGTCGCCTCGGGTCAGCGTTGAGGAATCGAGGCAGGTAATGTTCATGTCTTTCACGGGGTATCGCTCTGGTCCTTGCTTACCCGTCCATCAATATTGAGGGCCTGCGGCAGCGCATCAGGACTGGTGTTGCGAATGGTATCGAGACATTGCGGATTTGGAAAGAACGCTTCAAACTCAGGTGGAGGTGGAGCTTCATGGGTTTTGAACTGCCCCGTATCTGGGTGGGTAAAACCGAGGCGCCAGGCGTGGAGCATGAGGCGCTCGGACCGCGGTGATTGTCGCTTGGGGTTGGCATAGAGAGAGTCGCCGAGGAGCGGGCAGCCGATATGTTTCATATGCACCCTGATCTGATGAGTGCGCCCAGTGTGAAGGTGGCAGAGGACGAGAGCCCACCCGGCCGATTCGGAACGGTGGAGGACGTAGTAATCTGTGATGGCAGGACGGCTCGATCCTTCACCTGGATTGAGGACAGCCTGCATCTGTCGTCTTACCGGGTGACGCCCGATGTGGGTAAAGATCGATCCTGAAGGCTGGATCGGAGATCTCTCGGTAATGGCAAGGTAGAGCTTGGTGGTTTTTCTTTCTGCAAACTGGTCGAGAAGCGACTGAAGGCCCTTGTCGGTCCTCGCCGTGACAATGCATCCGCTGGTGTCCTTATCGAGGCGGTGTACAATGCCGGGGCGCTCTATTCCGCCAATACCGGGAAGGTTGCCCTCGCAGTAGTGGAGAAGAGCATTCACGAGAGTGCCGTCGGGATTCCCCGGCGCGGGGTGAACCACCAGGCCTGTGGGTTTGTTGATGACGATGAGGTCCTGATCTTCGTGGAGGATATCGAGGGGAATATCCTGCGGAATGATCTCGGCGGGCTGGGGCTCTGGAAGGCTGATCGTGATTTGGTCACCAGAGTTGACGGAAGTTTTGGGCTTTGCCTCAGTTCCGTTGACCACAATGTGCCCCTGCTTGAGGAGAGTCTGGATGCGGGAGCGCGAGAGATCCGGAAGTTCCCGCACAAGAAACAGATCGAGTCGTTCGCCGCTGGATGTTTCGACCTTGATCGTCACGGATCGAGGGTGGAGTAGGAGGAGGCAAGGGGCAAGTAGCGAGGTATTGAGGTTGGAACGCTCCTTGCCACCGGGTCTGGGTTGGATCTAACCTGAGAGGGTGACTGATCATCTTGCCAGCTGCCCGGAATGTAGGGGCGAGATGAATGTTGCCGATGTCGGTCCCTTCACCCGGGTGGCCTGTCCAACATGTGGGGCGGAGGTACGAGTGAAGGCGGAAATGGGGCCCTATCGGTTACTGCGCCTTATCGCCCATGGGGGAATGAGTGTCATCTATGCGGCTCACGACACGACTCTAGATCGAGAGATCGCGGTTAAGGTGCTCAACGAGGAATATTCGGCAGATGAAAAAAGGGAGGCCGCGTTTAAGAAGGAAGCGCGACTAACCGCAACAGTAAGTCATCCAAACATCGTGGATGTTTACACGGTAGGGAGAGCCTATGGGCGTTACTTCATAGCCATGGAGCTGGTGCCAGGCGAAAGCCTTGAAGAGCGGATGTCTGATTTTGGGGCCCTGCCAGAGGATGCGGTGGTGCGTCTTGCTCTGCAGGTGGTAGACGGGCTGCGGTCAGCGCAGAGTGCAGGTCTTCTTCACCGGGATATCAAACCGGGAAATATTCTTATTGCCGAGGATGGCACTGCCAAGCTGGTAGACTTCGGGCTGTCTCTTCTCACCGAGAGCGGGGTAGTTCAGGCAGAAGAAATATGGGCTACTCCTACTTATGTCGCTCCGGAGGTGCTCGAGCAGTCAGGAGAAGACCATAGGGCAGATATATACGCGCTTGGCTCAACCCTCTACCATGCTCTTTCCGGCTGCCGGCCTATCGAATTGAACGAGGTGAGCAACAAGGCCGCCCGGAAGGCCAAGCAGGAGATAGTTCCGCTGAAGCGGGTGGCTCCTTGGCTCTCAAACGAGACCGTGCAAATCGTTGAGAAGGCAATGGCGGACGATCCGGATGAACGGTTTCTTGATTATGAGAATTTCAGGGCTGAACTAGAAGCAGCGCGGATGGCCCTGAAGGAAAAAGGGACAAAGGCTCCAGTTCAGGGAGGGACCCGCAGCAAGCGAAGGAAGAGATACGATACCAGGAGGAAGGTTCTTCTTGGGCTGTCTGCGCTGGTCGTGGGAGGCCTTCTGACTGCTGCCGGGCTTTACCTCTCTGCGATAAATTCTGACGAGGGAAAGGAAGGAGGTGTTAGTAACGCGGCCCTCGTGGTTGATCCGGAGAAGAATCCCAATGTGGGGCTCGAGGCCGCGATGCAGATTAATGAGGCCTACCAGACTGCCCGAAAGTTCTTGGAAGAGGATGATTACGTGGGAGCGGAACAAAAGTTTTGTGAGGTATGGCGAAATGAGCAGGCTCCTGCTGAGACCGCAATCTGGGCTGGATTTGAAGCAGTCGTAGTTTCCTTTCTGGACGGAAGGAGTGCTGACGCACGGCAGTACTTGGCCGATCTCTTTGATTTTGTAAATGAGCGAGAGGCATCGGATACAGTGATGGGTAGGAGAGTGCAGGCCGCTGCGGAACTTCTTACCGACCTGCAATTTATTCCGGCGGAGCGCATCCCGGAGGTGCTGGACAAGCCCTTCCGTGCAACGGTGTTCTTTGCCATGGCCTTGAAAACGTGGGAACAGGGGGACGTGGAGCGTGCTCGGGGGATGTTTGAAAAGTTCCTTCGTAGTGGGCCGTGGCCTGAGTCGGATTGGATGCAGGCGTATCTCAGGATCGGGAACCGCTACATGGCTGACTATCGTCTTCTTTCTGCGGCCGAATTTGGGACCGAGGGAAAGACCAGAGCCGAAATTGAAGCGGCTATTCTTGCGCTTGATGACCTGTATGGCTCTCTCAAGACGATCGGCAGGGCCCGTTTTAACGTGAAGGCCTGGCAGAGCGTATTGCGAGAACGTTCGCGATACTTTCGGAACAGGAAGGTGGATGAAGAGTGGGGAATGCTCTGTAGCGAAGTATCGGGAAAATATTTTTCAGATGGAAAATTTGCAGCCGGAGCAAACGCCCTGCAGACGATTGAATTGAAGGGGGACTTGGAACGGAGCCAGCGGGCTGCGCTCCTTTTTTTCGCGGCCGAGGCAGAGGTGTTTCTCGGTGATCTTGTCCGGGTTCTGGGCCCCGGAGCAGCTGGGGTCGAAATTCGGACTCGGAGTGGTTTGCGTCATACACAGGTGATTGGTTCTCAGGAGAGGGGGCTCATGGTGGAGGAGTCCGGTTCGGCTCGCTCCCTTGATTGGAGGGACATAGACCCTCGCTCATTGCTGGGCCTTCACCGGGTTCTTGTAGACGAGACCGATAAGGGGCCTGAGAGAGCAAGGCTATTGGTGAATGCTCTTGCCTTCGGATGGCTGAACGGCCTGACAGAGGAATGTCGTATGATGGCAGACGAGTTGGTTAAGCTAAGGCCTGATTTCTCCGTTCAGTGGGAGAAGATTCTGGAGGATTTCGGAAGATAGCCCGATGAAGATGCGGTGAATCGATGGCAATTATTGACAAGGTAGCTTTTACGTCGATCTTCCGCACTGATGGCTGATGACGATAAACAGTCCCCCGGGACGGGCCCGAGTCCGGACGAATTGCAGCAGAGCCTGCAAGAGTTCTTCGGGAAAATGGGCAACGTGCAATGGGGTATGGCTGGAATGAACAGTGAAGAGGAGGAGTCGGTTCCGGAAGTGCCGCAGGGGCCGGGAGCTGACAGCGTTTTCGAGTTCGATTATATTCCGCGTGATATAAAAGCGCACCTTGACCGATTTGTGATCAGACAGGATGAGGCTAAAAAGGCACTCTCGATTGCGGTATGCGATCACTACAATCACGCAAAATATTTGCGCAGTCTTGAGAACGAGAGCGGTAAGCTTCCTGAAGGGATCGAGTTGCAGAAGCAGAACGTGATCGTGGTAGGGCCGACTGGAGTTGGTAAAACCTATCTGGTGAAGCACATTGCGGAACTGATCGGAGTCCCCTTCGTGAAAGCAGATGCCACAAAGTTCTCCGAAACCGGCTATGTGGGTGGAGATGTTGATGATCTTGTTCGTGACCTTGTTCAGAAAGCCGAGGGAGATCTCGATCTGGCCGAATTTGGAATCATCTATATTGATGAAATAGACAAGATTGCGACCCGGAGCGAGATGATCGGAAGGGATGTCAGTGGCAGAGGGGTGCAGACGACTCTCCTCAAGCTAATGGAGGAAACGGAGGTTCCGCTTACCAATCCTATGGATATTCGGAGTCAGATGAAGTCGATGATGAGTATGCAGCAGGGTGGCGGAGCCGCGAAAGATACCGTCAACACCCGGCATATTCTTTTCATCGTAAGTGGTGCGTTCTCTGGTCTCGAAAAAGTCGTGCGAAAGCGACTTAGCGAGGGGCAAATTGGGTTTGGGGCGGATCCTACAGAGAGGCCCATGGACGGTGAGTTGTTCAGTGAGGTTGAGACCCAGGACTTCATTGAGTTTGGATTCGAGGCGGAATTTATCGGCCGCCTACCGGTTCGGGTCGTTTGTGAGAAACTCAGCGCCGCTGACCTGGAGAATATCATGAAGTTTTCAGAGGGCAGTCTCCTCAGGCAGTATGAGAGGGAATTCGAGGCCTATGGGATCATGGCCCGTTTCGACGATACAGCGATAGGGAGAATAGCATCTCTCGCTGAGAAGGAAAACACGGGGGCGCGTGCTCTTATGACCGTTTGTGAACGGTTGCTCAGAGATTTTAAGTTTGAGCTCCCGGGAACCTCTGTATCGGAGTTGTCCATCAACGAGGAGCTGATTGACAGGCGCGAGGAGCTCTTGGAAGAGTATCGAGAACTGGGAAGAAAGGTAGATGTCGAGAAGGCCTCCCGCGAGCTCGATACCTTTTGTCGTGATTTTCAGGCGGAGCATGGTGTAGAGCTTGAGTTCAAGCCCGAAGCTCTTTCTAAGCTCGCAGAGGAAGCCGCTGAACAGGGACGCAGTCTGCTCCAGTTGTGCCGACAGCGCTTTCGCGACGTTCAGTTCGGGCTAAAGCTGATCCAGAAAAATACCGGTCGCACGACGTTTAAAATCGGTCCCGAGGCCGTGCAAGATCCTGATAAATACTTAAGTGACCTTGTGGTGAAAAGCTACCGGAGTAGCGATTCTGAGGAGGAAGATCCATCTGGAGGGGCGTAAGTGTATTTCCATGCCTGAAGAGTTCGGTAGATCTTCCCCTGCCCATCATCACCCCCTCACGGTGGCCGTGGTGGTCGGGAGTTTTGCCATGGCGGTTGGACTAGTGGTGCGGATCTCGGGGATATCGCTATTGATTGAGCGTCAGATTCTTTCGGCTTATATGGAACTCGGATTTCCGGTTAATGCAGTGGGCCAACCGTGGTGGGCCGTTTTGGTGCTTTTGGCTCTGACATACGGCATTGCGCTGGTTCTTCTGGAAGTTCCGGGATTTCTCAGGCGCCTTCTTCTTTTCTTGAGTTGCCTTGTGCTTGTTGTCTCGGCTTCGCCGGTAGTTGCGTTGTGGGGCCTTTTCTGGAGTCCAGTGGTTGCGGTCTTCTGTTTGAGCTGGAGTGCAGCATGCGCGGTTCTCTGGGCTCGCTATCATCCTATGCCCTGTGAAATAGAAGGGGCTTAGTTTTCCTGGGGCAGAAAAGTATAATCGTCTGGGGCGATGCAATATTTCAGGGGGATGAGTGGCTGAGAGGGTCGGCAGGAGGCTGGCAAAAAAGCAATAAAGCGTTATAGTTTGCGCGTGGCCCGTGCAGAATACCCCCAACCCGTAGGCGATCTGATTGATCAGCTTAAGCGGCTTCCGGGGGTTGGTCCAAGGAGTGCCGAGAGAATGGCACTCTGGTTGCTGCAGAGCAGCAAGGCTCAGCCGAATGACCTGGCTGAATCGATTCAGAATGCTGCAGTTGCGGTCACCTCGTGTCCGCAATGTGGGTTTTTCGCTACATTGGAGGGGTGTTCGGTCTGTTCTGATCAGGATCGCGACCGCGGCAAGTTGTGCCTTGTGGAGCAGGCAACAGATGTTCTTCCGATCGAGCGCTCTGGAGCGTTTAAAGGGCTCTATCACTGCCTCGGAGGGAAGCTTTCCCCTCTCGACAATGTGGGGCCCGACGATCTTCGTATTGAGCAGCTAATCAAGCGTTTGGAGAGTCTTGCGGGTGTAGAAATCATTTTGGCCCTTAGCTCTGATGTGGAGGGAGAAGCGACGGCGAATTACCTGACCGATCTCCTTGCGGGTTATGATTGTCAAATCAGTCGGCTCGCTCAGGGGTTGCCTGCCGGAGGTATTCTGGAGCATGCGGACGCTCTCACTGTTTCCCGTGCTTTTGAGGGAAGGCGTTGAAAGTTCGATCCGAATACAAGTTCTTGGATGCCCCGCTAGACAACTCATGGGGGTATGGGATATAAGAAAGGGCACTCTTAATGACGGACCAAAGGAGACAGGAACTTTTTCGGGATGCGGAACCAGCTGCCGACGGTGGAACGTTCCGGGTGGTTGCGGCAATGTGTGGTTTTGCAATTCTGGTAGCGGTCGGATGGATTGCTATTTCTCTCAACGAGGTTCGTGAAGACCTGCGGACACTGCAAAAGGATGAGAGTCGGAGATTGGTAGTCTTGAGTGCTGATGTGGAATCCCTGCGGAGGGAAACGCAGGAAAAGTTGGGGAGTGTGAATAATGCCCTCAGTGAGATCTGGCACCAACACAAACCGGCGGAGTTGGAGGTCATGGGCTTTCTGGCGTCTCTCGATCCGGCTGAGCGAGAGTCCATGCGTGTTGCTCTGGAATCGTTGGAGTCGAGAAAGGATTCCAGCGGGAGCAGTCTGGTCGCGGATGATAGGGGTATTGCTGAGGCCCCTGTTTTGATCTCTCCTACAAAGCCTGTTCTGGTTTCTCCCTCGAGGCCTCCAGTTGAGGTGAGGGAGCCAGAAACCAGTGAATCTGAAAATGAGAGCCTCTCCCCTGAAGCCGAGCCTTCCGATGGCCAGAAAAGAGGAGTCCCCGCCGAAAAGGCTGGTGAATTAGAGAGTCGTGAACAGGGGCCGTCGGGGTCTCCGGGGACCCCGGACTCTCTGGGGCCAGAGAGGGATGCCATAGAAGAATTCGATGAGGGCTCTGCCGCGATAAGGAATTATGTGATTCAGCCGGGGGACTCACTTTCACGGATTGCTCTCAAGCACCGGATTAGTTCCCGGGCTCTTGCGGAGGCGAATGGAATTACTGACCCGAACAAGATCAGAGTGGGGCAGGTTCTTAAGATTCCGGAAGAGTAAGTCGAAATGTCTGTTCGATAAAGGCGCGCATACGGTGCCAAACCTTTAACGATCACGAAGCCGGCGTTTTATTAAACTAATGAACGGTAAAAGTAGCCATGGAACATTCCGGAAGAGGAGTAACGGAGGCCTTCATTGGCTCGTTTCGTTTCGGTTTATGGTATCTGTTTTTGGAGCTGTAATCCTGTTCTCCCTGATTGCGCTGGCGATGGTTCTGAAAAAAATACGGAACGAGAATATGGTGCTACGGGGAATGGTTCTTGGTGAGCAACGGAATTTTGTTCAAGCGATCGAGGAAAAGCTGACCTCACTGGATGGCCGGGCTCGGAGTCTTGAAGCTAAAGCGATCGAGGCGGAAGCAGGAGCCGCAGATACCCCGACTGAGGGAGTGGATCGGGTCCCAGCGGAGACCCTCCGCTCCCTTATTAGGCTCCTTGGGCAGCACGGAGCCGAATCCTCTGAGATCGATGTGCTCATGCAGCAGCTTCCAGAGGGGGAGCGAAATGCCCTGTTCGAGGAGTTAGAGGCGGCGGAGTCGGGGAGTGGACATGCCGGGCACCAGCAGCATCAACAGGATTCTCTACCCTCCTTGGTGCCTGATTCGGCCACGAATTCAGATTCGGAGCCTGTCGAAGCGCATGGGTCCGAGCCCATCCCGGAGGGTGAGGTAAGTGTCGAATCGTTCGGGGAAGAGCCAATGCCGGCCGAATTCGTTGATTACAAGGTCCAGGTCGGTGATACTTTGTCGGCGATCGCCTTGCTGCATCGTGCGCCGGTCGCAGCGATTCTGGAGTTAAACCAGATTGACGACCCGAATCAGATTCGTGTGGGCTCTGTGCTTCGAATTCCTTCTTCGAGGAAAGCTCCTCAAGGCTGAGAATCTGGAATTTGTTATTTTTATTTTGGCAGAGGCACGTAGCGTTACAACCAATGAGCGGGTGTGGTGCTAATCGTGGCCCAAGAATGCTGATGGATCCCGGTCTTCACCGGGACAAGAAACCCGATTGGATCCGGGTCAGGCTGCCGAACAATCCGGCCTTTTGGTCGACCAAGTCCCTGATTACGGACCTCAAGCTTGTCACGGTGTGTGAGGAGGCTCAGTGCCCTAATCGATGGGAATGCTGGGGGCAGGGGACGGCCACGTTTATGATTGCTGGCGAGAGATGTACTCGCGCATGCGGGTTTTGCGCAGTGAAGACAGCTCGGCCTGAGGCGCTCGAACAAGACGAGCCGGAGCGGGTTGCGGAGGCGACCAAGCGAATGAATCTGAATCACATTGTGATCACGGCTGTGGCTCGTGATGATCTGAAGGATGGAGGTGCTGAGCATTTCCAAAGAACCATCGAAGCGGTTAGGATTTCTAATCCTAAGATTATCATCGAGGTTTTGGTTCCCGACTTCAATGACAAGGACTGGGCTCTTGAGATGGTGATGGAGGCCCGGCCGCATATATTTAATCACAATATCGAAACGGTCGAACGCCTGACACCTCTGGTTCGTAGCAGGGCAAAGTATGGGCGATCGTTAACCGTTTTGAAAAAGGCCAAGGATATGGTTGACGGGAAGGTCGCCACAAAGAGTGGTCTCATGCTCGGCCTAGGTGAAAGAGAGGAAGAAATTTTCCAAGCCATGGATGATCTTCGGGAGCACGGTGTCACAGTGCTTACAATGGGGCAGTATCTCCGTCCGACAGCGATGCACTTGCCGGTGGTTGAATACATTACGCCGGAACGTTTCGAGGAGCTGAGACAAATCGCACTCACAAAAGGCTTCCGTCATGTCGCAAGTGGTCCGCTTGTGCGAAGTTCCTACCACGCAGCGGATTTCCATCCTGAAGACGATGTCCTCGAGGCAATCGAGTCAGATCTTGCAGAGCGGGCCGAGTCCCGTGTTGAGCAGGGAGAGGAAGTTGCCCAGTCAGTATGGCATGTCGCGAGTGCCCCGCCTGTGGGTAGTTCTTGTCAGGGTGCGGATTTCCCTCCGAGAGAAGAGGTTCTCGGGGCGGTCAAGTCGGATTCTTCTGACCGGGCTGAGTCTCTGGTTGAGAAGGGAGAGGAATTTACCTCTCTAGCTTAAAGATGCTGACCAGGGCTCTGTGATCTGAGGCCTTGCTCCAGCCGGGGCTGTCGATGATATAGCTTTCCTTCTGATTGAAGAGAGGTCGGAGAGACCTGCTGGCAAGAACGTAGTCGAAGCGGGAGTAGACTTGCTGATATTCCCAGTAGTGAGTCCATACATGACCACGGGAATCTGTGTGATGGAGCGGTTCGAGATAGCGAGATGACTGGGTTGGCCCCTGAATGGATCTCACCGGGCTCTCGCGTCGGGTATCGTTGAGATCTCCGTAGACGCACAGCAGGGTTTCAGGGGCCTTTTCAAGAATTCGATCCGCGTGCTTGCGCAGGAGATAGGCCTCGTGGCGCCGCATGAGATCCTGGTGTCCATAGGGGACTTCACGCTTGGATTTGAGATGGACTCCAAGAAATCGAATTTTCTGGGATCCTGCCGCAACGGTGGCATCAAGAATCCCTCTTTGCATCGCGAATTCCTTTGGTCGATTATCTGCATCGACGGAGCTATAAGTCAGGGACCCATCCGCTCCCTGAGAGTCGGTCGCCACAATAGGGTAGCGAGAAAGCAGTCCGAGCTGGCGGGTGGTATCTGCTCCTCCCGCATGCTCGCTATGGGCAAGGGGAAGCCCTCCGTCGATTAGTTTCTTCTGTAATTCAGCAAGGTCCTCGCCAGTGCCAATTTCGCAGATTCCGAGGACATCCGGGCGAGCTGCGATAATAATTTCCACGAGGGCATCAACTTCCCTTGCCGGCTTCCGGCGATCTTTCCGCTCCCCATCGACGTAGCGCGACATGGTGAGGTAGTTTTTTATGTTATAGGAGAGAAACCGAAGTTCCTGATCCGGACCCTTACTTAACGCTGGAGTGCCAGCTTGGCTGGTCTGAGTCTGGGAGGATGGCGGGGCCTCTTGGGTGCTCGGTTTTTTCTGGGTTTCTCCAGCGGACCCCGGTTGTTTCCATTCAGGGGTATGCGATTTTTCATTGCAGCTGCTGAAGAGCAGGCTGAGCGAGAGCAAAAGAAACGCCCCGACACATTGCGGGGCGCGTGAGAGAAGCGCTCTAGCTTGGAAGTTGTGCATCAGGACGGCTCGGATGCTTCCTCCTTATGAGGGGCTTCCTTGGTTTTCACCTGAGCTTCTTCAACTTCTTTGGAAACTTCCATCTCTGCCATCTTGATCTCGTCTTCGAAATCATCGCGGGCACGCTTGAATTCACCCATGCTCTTGCCCAGTCCGCGAGCAAGCTCGGGGATTTTCTTTGCCCCGAAGAGCAGGAGGACGATGATGAAGATGACTGCGATCTCCGGGCCGCCAAGGCCGCCGATGAACGCCAAAGTGTTGGTCATGAGGGGAGGCTAGTTTGGATTGGCGGGTCGTGCAAAGAAATAACTCCACTCTGAAGAGGCCTGATTGGAGGAACCTGAGAGCATCAGGAGGCCTTTTCGGATGGTGTTATTAGGATT
Source organism: Akkermansiaceae bacterium UBA4145 (assembly GCA_002380675.1). Classification (GTDB taxonomy): domain Bacteria; phylum Verrucomicrobiota; class Verrucomicrobiia; order Verrucomicrobiales; family Akkermansiaceae; genus Roseibacillus_B. The sequence goes on along the minus strand of DFWB01000306.1, from coordinate 2,609 downwards.
TGAGGGGGTGAAATAGGGTTTGGATGTCTGGTTCAGCAGACTAAGAAGGGGCGGTGGAGCTGCCAGTTTTCAAGATTCGGGGAAAGCTAGAGAAATGCGTGCGAGGTGGTGGACGGGTTTTGCTGAAGGCTCCTACGGGATCAGGAAAGTCCACCGGGGTTCCGGTCATGCTACTCGAGACTGGTGAGATAAACGGCATGATCATCGTTGTTCAGCCCCGTCGGATTGCCGCGCGCCTTCTCGCCGGATTTGTAGCGAGCTTGATGGGAAGCAAAGTGGGCAAGGAGGTTGGTTATGCTGTGCGGTTTGATGCCTGCTACAATGAGAGTAGTAAAATCGTTTATGTGACTGATGGCGTGCTGCAGCGTTGGTTACGCGACGATCCAGAACTTGAGGGAGTTGGTGCTGTTCTCTTTGATGAATTTCATGAGAGAAGGTTGGCCTCGGACCTTTCCCTGGCCCGAATCCTTGAGCTTCAGGAGACACAACGAACAGAGCTCAAAGTGCTCGTGATGTCGGCTACCCTTGAGACCGAGGAATTGGTGGGCTATCTTCAACCTTGCGAAGTGCTCGAAGCAGGGGGGCGCATGTATCCAGTCGAAATTGTCTATAAGCCTCCTCCGGCTCCACGACGAGGAAAGCATGGAACGATGGAAAGCATCCCTGTCTGGGAGCAGGTCGGGATTGTCTGTCGCTCCGAAATCTTGGGGCTGAACGCCCAGGGACGGGAGGGAGTTGGTAACGAACCACGAATATTGGTCTTCTTGCCTGGCGCCTTCGAGATTCGCAGAACAGTAGAACTTCTTGAGAGAAGTTCGTGGTCAAGGGGGTGGGAGGTTAAGCCGCTTTATTCCGGTCTCTCGCCTGCGGCCCAGTCGGAAGCGGTCAGTCCAGGGGGGGCACCTCGAATCATCGTAGCGACTAATGTAGCGGAGACCTCTATCACGATCGATCGAGTCGTAGCGGTCATCGACTCCGGACTGGCGAGGATGGCATCGTATGATCCTAAAAGAGCGATTGATACTCTTACGGTGGGCAAGGTTTCCCGGGCTTCCGCTCAGCAACGTGCGGGTCGTGCAGGGAGGACCGGCCCGGGGAGGTGTATCAGACTTTGGAGCGAGCGGGATCATGGCCGCCGGTCCGAGTTTGAAAGCCCCGAAGTGCATCGTATCGACCTGGCTGAAGCGGTCCTTTATCTGAAGTCCGGCGGAGTAGAGGAGATACGTGATTTTCGCTGGCTGGATGCCCCAGAGGAGGACTCTCTGAGGCGTGCGGAAGATCTGCTGGAGATGCTTGGAGCAGTCGATGAGGAAGGGGGGATCACGGAAATAGGGTATTCAATGGCGCGCTACCCTTTGCATCCGCGAGCTGCTCGCCTACTGGAAGCTGCGAAGCGGGAGGGATGTGTGGCAGAGGCATGTTTTTCTGCGGCAGTGTTGCAGGGAGAGGGAGTCTTTACGAGGAAGGCTACTCGTGCCCAGAAGGAGCGTTTCCAGGAGGACGGTGATCGATCTGATTTTGAGCTCGAGTGGCGAGCCTGTGAGGTCGCGGAGGGTCTGCGTTTCGATCCGGTTCGTTGTGGAGAGCTGGGGCTGCATGCGCGCCAGGCCAGAGAGATCCTGCAGTCGTGGCGGCAGTTGTGTAGACTAGTGGGCCGACCTGCGATTCGGAGAGGGCATGTGGATATGGAAGAGCTCCGGATACCTCTGGGTCGGGCGGTGTTGGCTGCTTATGGAGACCATGTTGCAGTGCGAACGAGTCGAGGGTCACTTGCTTGCCGGGTCGTTGCAGGCAGGCGGGGCAAACTCGATCAGGGGAGTGTAGCCCGAGATGCGGCATTGCTGGTGGCAGCCGGGATCACTGAGGTGCAGGGACGGGAAATGTCAGTAAGGCTCAGTTATGCTGTATGTGTAGAGGAAGAATGGTTGAGGGAGTTGTTTCCGTCAGGGTTCCGGAAGGAAGAGGGAGCGGTCTTTGATGAGGTCGCTCGACGTGTAGTGGCTCGCCGTAGAGTTCTGTTTTATGACATAACCCTTGAGGATAAGGAGGGAGGAGAGGTCAGCGATGAGGACGCGGCGGTCTTGCTGTCAGATCATGTTGTCAGCGGAGCGCTCAGGTTAAAGCGATGGGATGCCAAGGTTGAGCATTGGATTGCTCGGGTAGGCTTTGTGGCTCGGTCCATGCCGGAACTAGAAATCAGCGCCATAGGCGAGGAAGAGAAAAAACTGATCGTGACTCAGATATGTATGAAGGCCCGTTCCTATCGGGATATCAAGGACCGCGATGTTTGGCCCGCCCTCGGGGACTGGCTCTCTGCCCCGCAGTCAGCAGCTCTTGAGAGTTATGCTCCTGAGCGGCTTGAGCTGAGCAATGGAGTTGTCGCAAAAGTTAGCTACGAGGAGGGAAAGACGCCCTCAATCGCGCTCAAAGTTCAGCAGCTTTACGGAGTAAAGGAGACCCCAGAGGTTTCCGGTCAACAGATTCAGGTGCAGATTCTTGCTCCAAACCAGCGCCCCTGGCAGGTTACCCAGGATCTCAGCAGTTTCTGGGAAAGTGGATACCCCCAAATGAAAAAGGACCTTGCGGGGCGCTATCCCAAGCATGAGTGG
>DFWB01000366.1:523-9773 GCA_002380675.1 Akkermansiaceae bacterium UBA4145 | reverse complement strand
GCTATGATTGGCGAGATCTCCAGCGATTCAACCGCAAAGCGGATTTCGACCCTTTCAGAGGCCTACAAAGGTTGAGCACCTCCCCATTCTCGGCCACACTGGGTGGGTAGACCGGGCCATGGCCGAATATCCCCACGATTTCCAAGCGATATTTCACAAGCAGAAGGAGTTCTTTGAGACCGGCAAATCTCAGGATCTAACCCTCCGCCACGAGAGCTTGGCCCAACTTTCTCAGGAGCTGGAAAAGCGTACTGATGAGGCGCTCGAGGCTCTACGGGCCGACCTTGGCAAACCTGCACTTGAGGCCTGGCTGGCAGAAATCCACTTTCTCAGATGCGAACTCAGACATTGCCTGAAGAACCTGAAGCGGTGGCAGAGGCCCCGACGCGCAGCGAATCCATTTTATTTCTGGCCGGCACGCAGCGAAATTCGAAGACAACCCTTCGGGCGAGTGCTGATCGCTTCCCCCTGGAATTACCCCCTGCAACTCTCACTGAGCCCCCTGATCTCTGCTATTGCGTCCGGAAACTGCGTCATTCTTAAACCGTCTGAATGTGCCCCAGCAACCTCGGCCTTTGTTTCAGATCTGATCGCATCCGTATTTGACCCGGGCCACGCCACCGTGATCACGGGCGGATCCGCAACCGGAGAAGCTCTGCTCACTCTTCCTTTTGAATTCTTTTGCTATACGGGCGGCGAAAAGGTGGGACGCCTCTATGCTGAAGCCGGAGCAAGGCATCTCTCCCCAGTTCTTCTGGAACTGGGTGGAAAATGTCCCTGTCTGATCGACCATGATGTGGATCTGGAGAAAGCTGCAGAGCGTATTATTGCCGGGAAATTCTTTAATGCAGGACAAACATGTATCGCCCCAGACTTTGTCGTTCTGCCCTCTGAGCTCCACGATACTTTCATCCAACTCTGTGAAGAAGAGATCCGGCGGTTATACGGGGTAACTTCTGATCGGGATTTAGCAAAAATCGTGAATAAGAGGCACTACCAGAGGCTGCAAAACCTTACCACCTCTGACACAATATCAATTGGCCCGGATGATCAGGGGAAACTCTCTCTCGCACCCCGCCTTCTCCCAAACACACAATGGGACTCTCCTGTGATGCAGGAAGAGATTTTCGGCCCCCTGCTTCCTTTACTGCCCTGTGCAAATCTCGCGCAGGCTCTCCACCATCTGAAAAGCATGCCCTCCCCTCTCGCCCTCTACATCTTCTCGAAAAATCGAGGAGAAAGTGAGCACATCGCAAGCTCTCTCCCATCAGGCTCGGTTTGCTTCAACGACGTCATGAAGACCGGGACGAATCACCTGCTTCCCATCGGCGGACTGGGCAAAAGTGGACTGGGTCGCTATCGGGGCCGGTCAGGATTCGAGCAGTTCAGCCATGAGCGCTCCTTCACCCGCCGCTGGCTGACCCGCGACCCATTCGCGGTCAAGCCGCCCTACAGAAATAAACTGGGCCGCCTAAGAAAGTTTCTCAGGCCCTGAGCAGGGGAAATCGAGGCCAACCTAGCCTCAAAATCGATACTGTTTTGCCTATCTCTGGGTTAAGCTGATCGCCTTAATTCATTATAACCCTCTAATAGCTAACATTTTGTATGAAAAAACGAGCAACCCGACTTTTCCCTTTTCTATTTAAACTAGTTAGACTAGTTTATTTTCCGTGAGGAGAATTGGAATCTTTGAAGCCAAGACCAAACTGAGCTCTATCGTGGCAGAGATTATGACCGACGGCGAAGTGTTCCAGATCACGAAGCATGGTCGCACCGTAGCCGAACTTCGCCCACCCACTCCGCAACCGAATCTACCAAGACGAGGCATGGCAAGCGGATCTGGGTTCTGGATGGCTGACGACTTCGATGAACCCCTCTGAAGCGAATCGCCTCTCAGCTATGCCCCTTTTTCTCGGTCGCGCCCCACGAGTCCTCCGCGCCCAAAGCCTCTCGAAATTCACTCTCCGATATCTGGATTCTCTATCCTCAGATTGAATTACCCCGATCTGAAAAGTCCCTGCGACTGATCTCACTCTACTGCTGCCCTGAAACCCCCTGCCTTGCCGGACCCCGGGACTTATCCCGGGGTCCGGTCTCCTAGTCGCAAACGACTATTGAGACTTCACCCTGCTGTACTAATGAATCTTCTACTCGACTCCAATACGGTCGTCTGGTTTCTCGAGGGTGCCCCCGAGCTGTCAGAAACCGCGGCAACCCTGATTGAGCAAGGAGATTCCAGATCCCTGGTCAGTTCCGTTACGTCCTGGGAACTTGCAGTAAAAACCGGACTGGGGCGTCTGAGAATCCCCTACGGTCTCGGGGAAGAATTCAACAGCACTATCGAGTCCATAGGACTCGAGATACTCCCCTTGAGCTCGGCGGCTCTCGCCCGAACTACCCGCCTCCCCAGGCATCATCGGGACCCATTCGATCGACTTCTGGTTGCAGAAGCTCTGGAGCAGAGCGCTTCGCTTATCAGTCCCAATGAGATCTTTGACTCCTACGGTGTGAAGCGTGTCTGGTGATCTGAGTGACCTCAAGGGTCTATCTCTGTTTCTGCTAGCGCTCGGAAGGCTCTTCTGAGTCTTCTGGTAATTTGGCCCGGCTCACGGCCCAGGATTTTTCCATTCACTTCCCTGATGGCATGTACTCCCCTTGTGGTCGAAGTCAGGAACGCCTCCTCTGCCCGTTCCAAGAGCGTCACGGGAACAGCTTTCTCCCTGACCTCAATACCTTCACGCCCACACAACTCGATCACCAGAGCCCTGGTAACGCCAGCCAGACATCCCCCACTCAGTGGAGGAGTCAGAAACACTCCCTCGCTCACAAGAAACACGTTGGAACCTGTACCCTCACACAATTCACCTCTCGTATTGGGGAAGATCGCCTCACCGGCCCCAAGAGATCTCGCTTCCTCCAGAGCCACCACATTTTCTCCATAAGAGGTCGATTTCACTCCAACAAGAGCACCGTTCTCATTGCGTGAGTGAGACACCACGATCACATCCTCCATATCGCTCCATTCCAACGCGGGGCTGGCAGCAACCAGCGTGGTCTCCCCGGAATTCCCCCGCTCGCTCCCCAATGGAGAAGGTCCCCCGGTGACCGTGATTCGCAAGCGAGCCCGACTTCCAGTCAAATCATTGACATCTAGAACCTGAAGGCTTGCCTCAAGAAGCTCGTTTTGCGGGCGCAGCGATAGCCCCATGACTGCTGCTGAACGCTCCAGCCGTTCATAATGCCTCGTGAAAGCGAACGGGTATCCCTCATAGGAGATCATAGTCTCAAAAACCCCATTACCTACCGTAAAACCGTGATCGAATGGCGAAATACGCATCTCCCCAGAGGGCTGAAGTGAGCCGTTCATCCAAACCAAGGGCTTCATCCTTCGAGAACATAATAACTAACCGCTTTTTGCAACCCCGACTCCTCTCTGCTCTTTCGGCCTACCAACACCGCTTACCTTATCAGGATCAATCGATCACAGAGAGTGTACCTTATTCTCAAGATTCTCCCGGAAATCGCACAAGGAGGATTCCAACAATCTCAGCTCTCGCTCAAAGCCTTCCACTGACTCACTCACATCATCGCTATGGCTCCCTTTCTTTGCCCGGTCATTTAACTTGGTGGCATACTCCCAGGCACGACGAGCACAGAAATTCCCAACCAGCCCCTTCAAACGATGGGCGGACTCATAAATCAATTTCATATCCTGACGCTCTTCAGCTTCTTGAAGAGAAATCCACATCGCTTCCATTTCTTCCTCAAATATCAGGATCAGCTCACGCATCAGAGCTTCGTCTCCAATTCGCCGACCAAACGCTTCCGAATCAAAGACCGCCTTATCGAATTCCTTCTCACCACCCTGCGGTTCGCTTTTTTCATTCAGATCACCTCGCGTGGTCGTCGCTATCTCTTCTCCACCTTTATCAATCGAGCCATATTTCTCAATGACCTCATAAAACTCTTCGGACTCGATAGGCTTCGAAATATAATCGTCCATTCCAACCTCCAGGCACTCTTCCCGATCTCCCGGCATTGCGTGCGCCGTCATCGCAACTATGGCAACGCGACTTTCGGTCTTTTTTTCCAGCTCTCTGATTTCCCGGCAGGCCTCGTAGCCACTCATTACAGGCATCTGAATATCCATAAGGATGACATCGAACTGCTGCTTGAGAGATCGATCCACAGCCTCCTTTCCGTTTTCGACTACCGTCACCCGGTGCCCTCTACGCTCAAGGAGACGAACAGCCACTAACTGATTCACCTTTCCATCCTCCGCGAGAAGAATACTCATGCTCTCGACGGCCCTCTCCCGCCCACGTGACTCTCTCCTGCCTTTCTTGGGCTTCCTTGTTCCCAGCCCCGTGGCCAGCATCACAGCATCAAGAAGAGGTGACTGCTTGATGGGCTTGTTAACTACCTTGCTGATTCCCACCTCATTGAATTCCTTCTCCGGCAATCCATCGCTCACCGAGGTAAGTAGAATCATCGCCAGGCTTTTCCAGCGGGAGCTGGCGTGTATTCGTGTGGCGAGCTCCATGCCGTCCTCCTCACCCAAGACCCGGTCAACGATCATCAACTTCACGCCCTCGCCCATCTCCTCTTTTCGCTCCAGAACGCCGAAAGCCGTGGCCACATCTGAACATAAAATGGGCTCTAGACCCCACGACTTCAGCATTTCCCCAAGGGTTTCAAGCTGAGTCGCATTATCCTCTACCACCAGCACCTTAAGACCCTCAAGCGGCTCCAGAGAATCTCTTTCCTTATCACACTCCTCTGATCCTAGTCCCAGTAGTGCGGTAAAACGAAACACACTTCCTTCCCCGATAACGCTTTCCGCCCAAATCTCGCCTCCCATCTTGTTCACGATCCGCTTCGAGATGGCCAGACCCAGCCCAGATCCTCCAAATTCCCGCGTAGTTGAGCTGTCCGCCTGCGCAAAAACCTCAAAGATTTTCTCTAATCGGTCCGCCCTGACACCAATCCCCGTATCTCTTACCTCAAAGAGAATCTCCACCCTTCCCTTGATCTCCTTCACTCGTTCAACCACAAGAACGACCTCTCCACTATCCGTAAACTTGAGGGCGTTTCCCACAAGATTTACTATCACCTGCCGCAGTCGCGTGAGGTCCCCCGTGAGAATCCTGGGCACATCCCGCCCGACCTTCAGGACCAGTTCAATATGTTTTTCAACCGCCCGAGGCGACATTGTATGAAGAATATCCCCCACGGAATCCCGGAGATCAAAGTCGCGATCCTCGAGTTCCAGTTTCCCTGCCTCTATCTTTGAGTAGTCAAGAATATCGTTCAAAACCATCAGCAAGGAGTGCGCCGACTGCTCTACGAGAACCTGATAATGGAGCTGCTCTTCGGTCAGTTCCGTGCCAAGAGTGAGCTCTGTAATTCCCATGATGGCATTCATTGGAGTACGGATTTCGTGGCTCATGTTCGCAAGGAAATCCCCCTTAGCTTTACTAGCCTCCTTGGCCTGCTCCATGGCGTCCCGCAGGTTCTCCTGGGTCTCACCAAGGCGAGTCCTCATCTGGTTGAACTCATGACTCAGTTCAGAGATTTCATCATGCCCAACGACCGGAATCGGGACATCTTGAGATCCTTTTCCGAACTGCTTCGTTGCCTCCACCAATCGCACCATTCTCCAAGACACCGGAAGCACGACCCAAAGCATGATCGCAACGCCGAGAAAAGTCCCAACCGCTGCTGCGAGGATTACGCTGTTACGAAGCTGCCTGACGGGTGCAAGTAACGCATCCGTCTCCGCAGTATGAACTACCATCCACCCCAAACTACGCATTAGCCCATCCTCGGACGGCCGCGAGTATGTAAATACCTGCTCGCCAGCGGGTATCTCGCCCTCATTTTTATCAGAATTTTGAACGAGGTAGCGACTTCCGTCTGACAACGTACGTGTTTCTCCCCTTCCCCCAATCCGGATCAATTCTGCCTCTCGGTTCAGAAGCACCATACCCCGGTTGCGCCCGCCTCTCCTCGCATGGGAGTCGACAATCTCAAGCACTTCATCGAGGCTGATATCCACCTTCAGGACCCCGAGGAAGCGACCTGCTGAATCCTCAACCCTTCGGCAAAAGTCAATGATTACAACCTCTACCCCCTTCTCGTCCCGCTCCACCCGGACAGGCCCAAGATAACGCCCCTGAGCCTTGGTAATCTTCCACCAGGAGGCCACCCCATGAAAGTAGTCTCCGCCCTGACCACTCTCCGCCACGATCCCTCCAAAAGCATTCGTGAGAACCACCTCCCGGAAAATCCGAATTCCTCCACTGAATTCGGACATTTTCACAACCGTTTCTCCAAGTTCTCCCATCAAGGTCTCATCCACACTGCCTTCTGGTAGGGATCCTCTCTTTTCAGGATCCTTCCAAGCAGCCGAGAGCTGATCCATAAGGCCTTCCTGCTCTTGAAGACACCGATTAGACCTCATCACCGCATCGATGACTTTTCGTTGCTCGACAAATTCCTCCCAAGTCTCAATTCGAGCCTGCAGAACACGATCAATTTCTTCCTGAGCGGACTGGACCTCTGCTCCTGCCGAGGTCCGGATAGATTCCCGGATCTGATCCTGCGAAATCTTTACCACATACATTCCCACTAACCATATGAGCGCTGGGGGAACGCAGATCGTGAGAAGTAGCTTGGTGGAGAGCCTCATCAATCAATAGTTGAAACGGGATTTCAAATGATAGAAATCCCTACGGGCAAAACTCTCGAGCCCGACACCCAGCGTCGACGCGGGGCCTATACCTGACTGAGAATGCCGGTAGAGTCCCCAAGCCTTCCCGCTGGAACGCCAATTTCTTCAAGCATCCGCAGGTAGAGATTATTCATGGGGACATCCCCTTTGAGATCAACGTGCCTTCCGGCACGGAATTTACCCCCAGCATGGCCTGCGAGGATAATTGGAAGATCGTTGTGAGTATGGCGATCCCCATCAGAAAGTCCTCCGCCCCAGACAACCATGGAATTATACAACAGCGGCTTTCCGTCGACATCCTTGGTATTACGCATTCGCTCGAGAAAGTAACCTAGCTGCTCGAGATAAAAGGTATCAATTTTCGCGATCTTCTCGATTTTATCCCTGTTGCCCCCGTGGTGCGAAAGTCCATGGTGACCCTCCCTTACTCCGTGCGTAGGAAAATTTCTATTGCTGCCATCGTGAGCCAGCAGGAAAGAGGCAATTCGCGTCTGATCAGTCTGGAACGCAAGAATCATCATTTCGAACATGATCCGGATATGCTCATGGTATTCTCTGGGAACTCCATTCACAGGCGCTTCTACACCTGGGTCAGGTGGAGGGCCTATGCTTTCAGCCTTCTCGATCTGGCGCTCGATCTCCCTAACGCCGGTCATATACTCGTCCAGCTTCTGCTGGTCGTTTCTCCCCAGGCTCTTTTCCATTGCCTTCGCATCCTCGAGCACAAAATCAAGAATCGAGCGCTTTTCCGCCCGCCGCCTTGCTTGACTCTCGCCCCGCTCGGACTTGGTTCCGCTCCCGAACAATCGTTCAAAGACCAACCGTGGGTTGGACTCGGGCGTCATTGGCTGTGTCGCAGAGCGCCAGGAGATATTATACTGGTAGGCGCACGAGTAGCCTGAATCACAGCTGCCTGACTTCCTGACACCATCACAGGAAAGCTCGAGCGATGGCAGTCTCGTTTCCTGCGCTAGGTAGCTGGCCGCCATCTGATCGACGGAAATTCCCAAGCGAATGTCAGACCCTGCTGTTTTCCGAGGACGTGCCCCAGTGAGAAAGGTGGCATTTCCCCGCGCATGGTCTCCGGCACCATCTCTGCCACCCCAGCCACTAGCTTGCTCCAGCCCTTTCAGAACCTGCAGGTCATGTCGGGAATTCTCCAAAGACTTCATGGACTCGTTAAGAACGAAGTTCTCACCGACTCCTTGCGGCCTCCACTTGTCCATGATCACACCATTGGGAAGACAGAGGTATGCCATTCGCAAGGGAGCTCCAGTAGCGGTTACCCCACGTGCGCCTGCCAGTGGTTTTGCCAGCCCCAGAGAGCTAAACCCTGGAAGGGCAACAGTTGCTCCCAGCCCTCTCAGGAAGGCTCTTCGTCCCGGAAGTATTTTCGATGCCCTCATTCGTTATTAGTATACGCAAATATTACAGTGAAACGCACAGAATTTTTGACTGATTTTCGCGTGCCGCCAACTCCTAATTTTGAAGCCTATCTCCATCCCCCCGACGCTTCTGGAAGGGCGTGCTCTCGACGACTCCATAAATCAGCTCTGCCATGTTCCCTTCCTGGCCGAGTAATCGCTCCACAATCCGGTCCACTGTCGGTGCGTCGTAATACTCTACCCCTCTACCCAACGCGTAAGTCAGCATCTTTTCGGTCAGACACCGGTAAAAATCCTCCTTCCGGGAGCTAATGAGAATCTCCTTCAGCTCCATGACGTTAGAGAATTTCTCACCCGTTACAAGTTGCCCTGCACTATCAATTGGTTGACCAGCATCCTCGTCTCTCCATTGCCCGATGGCATTGAAATTCTCTAATGCGAGGCCGATGGGGTCCATTCGCTGGTGACAGGACTTACACAAAGCCTTTTCACGATGGGCAACCATGCGCTCCCTCATTGTCCCCTCGGCGGACTCTTTTTCAGAATCTTCCAGCTCTGGCACATCGGGTGGCGCTGGCGGCGCAGGAGTTCCAAGAATATTCTCCAGCACAAAGAGTCCTCGCTTCACCGGAGAGGTTCTGGTCGGCTGTGAGGTGACGATCAGAAACGTTCCTTGTGTCAAAATTCCACCGCGGGCTTGCTGTTCCTCACCGAATTCAACCCGGCGGTATGCACCTCCTTTCACGCCTGATACCCCGTAGAATTTAGCGAGACTCTCGTTCAGAAAAGAGTATCTCGCATTAAGCAGCTCGAGTATCGGCCGGTTCTCCTTGAGAATATGCTGGAAGAAAAGCTCTGTCTCTTTTCCCATATCCTTTCGCATCTCCTGGTCAAAAATTCGTTCGGCGTTCCTCTTATTGCTCTCCCCAAGAATATGACGCACATCGATATCCAGGCTTATAAGATCCCGTGACTGAAGCCATTGCCCAACGAAATTGCTTACCATGCGATTCGCCTTTTCGTCAGCCAGCATCCGATCCACTTGCGAACGAAGCTCTGCACGCAGCTGGCCCTTCGATGCCAGCCGGAGCAGCTCCTCATCAGGGGTTGAACTCCAGAGGAAATAAGAGAG
>DFWB01000366.1:0-163 GCA_002380675.1 Akkermansiaceae bacterium UBA4145 | reverse complement strand
CCGGGATTATCAGGCTCTGCCTGAGCCTCTCGTCGAAAAAGAAACCGCGGTGATGTAAGAGTTGCAGTTACCGCAAGCTTCACGCCATCGACAAACTTTGCTCCCTCCTCCTGATTACGAGCAAGAGCCAAGGCCGTTAACGCATCAACAATACGTTCCTCCG
>DFWB01000287.1 GCA_002380675.1 Akkermansiaceae bacterium UBA4145 | reverse complement strand
CGTTTCTGGCAAATGCTCTTCGGGCGCGGAATTGTAAAAACAAGTGCCGACTTTGGGACCCAGGGAGAATGGCCAACGCACCCGGAACTTCTTGATTGGCTGGCACTCACATTTCAAAGTTCCGGATGGAACGTAAAAGATCTGATCCGAAGAATTGTCACCTCTCGCACCTACCGGCAGAGCTCCAACACTACCCCTGAGCTTCTCGAGCGGGATCCCTTGAACGAACTCCTTGCCCGGGGCCCCCGCTTCCGCCTGTCAGCCGAGATGATCCGGGATCACGCCCTCGCAACCTCTGGACTTCTTGTCAGGCGAATCGGCGGCCCCAGCGTAAAACCCTATCACCCCGGAGATCTCTGGAGGCAGATAAGTCATTATGGATCAACCCCTGCTACTTCGCAGACCTACGTTCAGGACCATGGGGAAAACCTCTATCGGCGATCGATTTATACTTACTGGAAGCGAACGCTGCCTCCGCCTGGAATGGCAGCTTTTGATGCACCCAACCGAGAGGCCTGTGTCACTGACCGCGGAGTGACCAACACACCCCTCCAGGCCTTTATTCTCATGAATGACCCTCAATACGTTGAGGCCTCAAGAGTTCTCGCTCAGCACCTTCTCTCCGAGGAGGGCTCCGACCAGAAGCGGCTGCAGCGGGCTTTCGAACACGTAACCTCACGACTACCAGATCAAGAGGAGCTGGAGGTCCTAAAAATTGCTATCGCCCGCGAGAGAGCTCGCTATCACAGCGATATATCAGGCGCACAGAGCCTTATTGCGGTAGGAGAATCACTTCCTGATCCCACTCTTCCAGCAGCGGAACACGCTGCCTGGACAAACATCTGCGGCCTGCTTTTGAATCTTTCGGAATCCGTAACCAGGCGATGATATCATGACCGACCTTCCCACCATGCTGAACCGTCGCGCCTTTCTCGGCACCGCGGGAAACAGTTTCGGGGCGGCAGCTCTAACCGCCATGATGGCGAAGGGAGACGCTAATACGTCCCCTCACCCTGCCTTCCAGCTGGCGCCAAAAGCCAAGCACGTCATTTACATGTTCCAGTCAGGGGGCCCCTCTCACATTGACCTCTTTGACGGATCTCCCTTCCTTATCAAGAACCACGGAAAGCACCTGCCCCCGGAAGTCAAAGGTGAGCAACGTGTCACCGGCATGACCGCTGGCATGAAGAATTTTCCTGTCGCAAAACCTGTAGCTCCGATCAGGCAATGCGGACCAGCAGGCGCCTGGATCTCCGATCTCCTGCCGTGGACTCAGAAGATCGCTGACAAGATCTGCGTCGTGCGATCGATGAATACGGAGGCGATCAACCACGATCCAGCCATTACTTTCATCAACACTGGAACAATGCAGCTGGGCAAGGCGAGTCTCGGGGCATGGCTCAGCTACGGGCTGGGTAGTGAAACGGAGAATTTCCCGGCCTACATGGTCATGCTGAGCCAGGGCACAGGAAAAAATCCGGGACAGCCAATTTACTCGCGTCTCTGGGGCAGTGGATTTCTTCCCTCTGAACATCAGGGAGTTCTGCTTCGAGCCGGTGCAGATCCTGTCCTTTATCTGGACAACCCACCAGGAGTGAAGCGCTCTCAACGACGCGGCCAACTCGATGATCTTGCGAGGCTCAACCAGGCATTCGCACAGCAGACTGGTGACCCGGAAACCCTCGCCCGCATTCAGGCCTACGAGATGTCCTACCGCATGCAGGCCAGCGTTCCGGAACTCACCGACTTGAGCAAGGAGCCCGATTCCACCTTCGACCTCTATGGTCCGGAGTCCCGGAAACCGGGCACCTATGCCGCCAACTGCCTCATGGCTCGCCGTCTCGTAGAACGTGGCGTTCGTTGTGTTCAGCTCTTCCACCGCGGCTGGGATCAGCACATCGCACTGCAGTCCCAGCTACCCCGTCAATGCCAAGACACCGACCAACCCTCTGCCGCACTCATTCTTGACCTGGAAAAACGAGGACTGCTCGACGAAACACTGGTGATATGGGGAGGAGAATTTGGTCGAACCGTCTACCAACAAGGCCAGCTGGACAGCTCCGGGGCGGGCAGAGATCATCACGGTCGGGCCTTCTCAATCTGGATGGCGGGAGGTGGCATCAAGGGAGGAATCACTCACGGAGAGACCGACGACTACTGCTGGAGTGTAGCAAAGGATCCGGTTCATATCCGGGATCTCAATGCCACCATCCTTCATCAACTAGGCATCGACCACAACCGCCTCATCTTCCCCTACCGGGGACTCGATGAAAAAATCACCGGCGTAGAGCCGGCCCATCCCGTGAAAGAAATCCTTACCTGATACCACCATGACCCAAACAATTTTTCTAATGCTCCTTCTCACCTTCGTCTGCACGGCGGAAATAACCGTCCAAGTGAAAGGACCCGCGCAGATTCCCCATACCTCGGATGGACCGGTCATTATACAGCAAGGGGACAGCAAGGATCACACTCGACCCTACATACACCCCCTTCGCTCGCCCGACGGCAAATACGTCCTCACCCAGTTTTCACCTGGTCACCACAAGCACCAGACCGGCCTTTACTGGGGCCAGACCCGGGTCAACAAGCGGGACTTCTTCCACAACTACCGGGGAGACTACTGGAAACATATTAAAAATTGCCTGGGTAAGAATTCCATGGAATTTCATTCCCAGCTTCTTGATGGCAAAGGCACCCCAATGCTGGGAGACCGGCAGCAGTGGAATTACATCCCGGGCAAGGACCACTACATTCTCGACCTTAAGTGGACTGGCACCGCCATGCAGGATGTCACCATCGGCAAGTATTCCTACGGCGGACTCTTCCTGCGTATGCCGTGGAAACGAGGCATCAAGGCTGCCTGCCTCAACAGCGAGGGGCACAAAAACCAGCAGGGAGAAGGCAAATCAGCCAAATGGGTTGACCTCGCCATGCAAATCGAGGGGATGACGGAGATGGCCCATGTCGTCATGATCGACCATCCAGACAATCCCGGCTACCCCACCCTCTGGCGTATCGACGGCCAGTTTGGAGTAGGTCCAGCCCTTGCAAGACGTGGCGATATAAAGATCGCCATGGGTGAGAGCCTCACCTACCGCTACCGACTACTCGTCTACGAGGGAGAGGATTTCAACGCCCCACTGGTGGAGCAGACGAGGAAGGATTTCGGCACCGCTCAGTCTCAAAACTAAGACGGCCCATTTGAAACGGTCCGCACTGATCCCACCTCCACCGGTTGACCCATGTCAGCCGAGGCCAGTGCAGCAAAGCACAATTCCAGTGACTTGAGATTGCTCCTCGCGCAGTTGTTCGGTTCGCGATCTTCCTCGATGGCGCACAAAAGTTCACCCATTGTCCCCTCGAACCCGGCATCGAACCAGCAACTCTCCAGGGGAACTGTGCACTGACCTTCCTCAAGGTAGACTTTCACCTCAGGCTGTTGGTTGAGCCCCGGTCCACGCGTACGCATCGTTCCCTTTGTCCCCACCACGGTGGTGACATCTTCTTCCCCAAGAGTAGCATGAGCATTGAAGGAAAGACGCACCTGGGCTCCAGGGTATTCCACGATCGCGGCTGCCAGAGCAGGAGGACGGTAAACCTGTTCATCATAGCGCACCGCTGAAGCCAGCACCCGGATCGGCTCCTGGCCAACCATGATCTGACTGGTGATATCAAACCAGTGTACTGCAAAATCAAATAGGATGAGATGGTGAATGCTTTCGAATTCGGACGTTCCCTTGATCCAGGTCTGGTCCCACTGCAGGTTAAAATCTAACGAAGTCACCCGCCCGATGACACCCCCGGCCACAGCATTGCGCAGGTAGGAGAAATGAGGTGCCCAGCGACCATTCTGATTCACGGCAAGCTTGACCCCATTCTCCTCCGCGATCTGAACTAATTCCTCACCCTCGGACAGGTCGAGCACGAAGGGCTTCTGGCTCAGCACATGCTTTCTTGCCTTGAGGGCTTCCTTCACAATCGGCAATCGATCAGCTGGGTGCGGTGTGATGTCGAGCACCTCAATATCCTCCCGCTCCAGAATAGCGTGGTAATCATCATAAACCTCAGCCTCCGGAAAAAACTCATCACGCTTAGCCTCGGCCTTACTCCGGGTCCGACTCGCAAAAGCTACAACTTCATAACCACACTTGTGATAAGCCTTCAGATGAAATTCGCTGATTCCACCAGTCCCAATCATCGCGATTTTCGGCCGATAGCTTCTCGGTGTAGAGGGCCTGTAATCAACCTCTGGAGGATCGATCTCGACGATCTCCTTAGTGGGACTCAATCCATAATCATCATCTTCGGACATAACAACTCCAGGCGATCAGAAATTCTTTCAAGCGGCTCACCCTATCACGAGACGAGCTAACCTCGTAGCCCAACTTGCTCCATGAGACTGTCCGTGGCGTTGTAAGCTTCCTCAACCCACTCAACGATTTTTTCGGGATCCGGTGAATACTCCAGCTCCAGCGAGACGGCTCCATCAAACTCAAGATCCTTGATCGCTTGCAGGTAAGGAGCAAATTTGACCACTCCCCGCCCGGGAGGAAGGTCCCCATGCACCTTACCGTCACAGTCACTGATATGCACATGAGTCGCCTTTCCCTTGAGAAGCTCGAGAGCATCAGGAGGGGTATCCGCTAAGACGAGATGACTGATGTCAATATTGGCCTTCACGTTAGGCAGGCCACAGTCATCAATGAACTGAGCCATTTTGGGAACGCTATTGAGAAGACTCAGCCTGAACGGTTCAAGCTCCAGAGCAATCTCCATACCTCGCTCGCCAGCATACTCACCGATCTTCCTCACTCCTTCCACACCCCATTCCCACTGCGCTTCGGGTGGAATCACTTCTCGCTGCCAGATATACTCTCCAAGCACCAGCAGAAGATTATTCGAATTGAAGGTCTGCCCGAGATCTACGAATCGATTGGCCCTCTCCACATGGTAATCCCGAACCGGGTCATTAAAGTCAACCAGTCCAGCCGAAACGACCACGGTGGACACAATGGGCAGATCATTATCGTCGCATGTCCTTCGTATAAGATCGATCTCTGCCTGCTCAATGGTCATCGCTTCAGTAAAAATATCCACTGAGTCGAAACCGATCCGGGCAATATGTTCTAGTCCTGTTTTCGTATCGACTCCTGCTTGATCGAACGCGCTGTTGATAATTCCAAGTTTCATGATTCTGGTATGTGGGCTTGTGTCTGATATCCGGTGATAACTTCCCGGCGTAAAGGGTTATCGGAATTGCTCGCTAGTTGTCACAATTCTTTGCTTGAGAGACTCTTCGCACTCTGGTCATCGTCCACCAGATTTGCGAAGGCCACACTGGAGCGCTGCGCATCGTCCCGTCCCACTTTGAGCACCATCTCATCATCAACTTTAGAGAGCGGCGTATATCCGGGATGATGTGAGTCCTTGAAAGGGTCGTTACTTCTCGTGTTGTAACAGCAAATTAATGCCCACCGAGATTGATCGGAATTATTTGCCGCCGAGCAATGCAGGGTATTTGAATGAAAAAAGAGGGCATCGCCTGCAGACATCTCACAATGAACTGTCTCCAGACGCCGGCGGGCCTCATCTACCTGCTCCATGTCAGCACCGGCCTGTTCACCGGAAAGGGTATGGTTAACCCGCCCCATCCGGTGAGAACCACGTAAAACCTGCAGACAGCCATTCTCCCGTGTAGCGGGATCCACTGCGATCATCACACTCACAAGGTCGGGGAAAAGAAGGCCGTTCTGATACCAGTAGCCATAATCCTGGTGCCACGCCCAGGCGCCCCCGACCTTGGCATCCTTCAAAATCATCTTAGAATGATAATGGTAGACTTCGTCTCCGAGAATTTCCTCCACCCCGTCCACAACTCTCCTGCACCGTGCAACCATTCCATAGACTCCGTCGCCCGGATGGTTCCAAAGTGATAATCTGACATTGTTACCTTCTCCGTCATCCATGGTGGAGGAGGCTTGGTCCATTGCGTGATCATTTCGGGCGGTTTCACCAAGAAGCCCGATTTCCTCCTCACCAAATAGCCCCCGGACAATCAGGTATCCATCCCGGTTAAATGCTGCAAGTTGATCGCTGGTAAAGATGCCCATGGGTTATTACGTTCGCTGAAACCCCGTGAGCCTGACGGCTTGAAGGTCCGGTGGAAAGCTTCTTGTTTACTTCGAAAAAATCACCATTTTTGAAGCAAACCCAAGGCGTCTATTTGAAACTGGCCTCCAAGTCCTGCATCTCTCTTACCCTGATTCTGGGTGCCTCCGTGCACGGGGGAGCAGAGCTCGTAGATTTCAACAGGGATATACAGCCATTACTCAACAAGCATTGCGCCGAATGCCATGGGGGAGTCAAGCAACGGGGTGACCTAAACCTGACCAGCCGCACCCTGGCACTGGCCGGGGGAAAGTCAGGAGAACCGCTCCTCGTGTCGGGGAGGCCAGAAGAAAGCGAGCTCTTTCTCCGTCTGACTCATCAGGACTCCGACCTTCGCATGCCCCCGAAACTCCCTCTCGATAATAGGGAAATCTCACTCATTCAGAATTGGATCAAACAGGGCGCACCCTGGCCCGAACACTGGGCCTATCTGCCTCTCATGAAAACATTACCTCCGGAAGTTCGGAGGCAAGATTGGCCTGTCAACGAAATCGATCACTTCATCCTGGATCGAATTGAAAAAGAGAACTTGACCCCCTCTTCTCCGGCCAAGCCCGGGACATTACTCCGACGTCTCTGTCTCGACATCACAGGTCTACCTCCCACAGTGGAGGAACTGCAATCGTTCCTGAATGCTTGGCAGACGGATCCGGACATTGCCCTGAGTACTGAAGTAGACCGACTCCTTGCATCTCCTCACTTCGGAGAGAGGTGGGGCCGCCACTGGCTCGACCAGGCTCGCTACGCAGACAGTGACGGATACGAAAAAGACAATCCGCGCCCCAACGCATGGCTCTGGCGCGACTGGGTCATTCGTTCCATCAATGAAGACATGCCTTTTGACCAGTTCACCATCGAGCAGCTCGCAGGTGATCTGCTGGAAGATGCTGACTCATCACAACATCTTGCCACGGGATTTCATCGTCAGACGCTGCGGAATACAGAGGGTGGGACTGACCAGGAAGAAGACAGGGTAAAACGCGTCATTGACCGGGTTGCAACTACAACACGGACATGGCTGGGGCTCACCCTCGAATGCGCACAGTGCCACGACCACCCTTACGACCCTCTCACTCAGGCCGACTTCTATCGCATCTATGCCTTTTTTAATGAAGCCGACGAAGGAGAGGTGCAGGTCACTCTCAACACGGGGAAGACTCTAAAAGCGGCAGTAATGACGGGGCATGGCAAACGTAAGACCTACCTCTTTCATCGGGGTGACTTTCTGCAACCCGAGACAGAGAAAGGAGCCATTCCCCCAGGAGGAATCTCCTCGCTTCACCCTCTGAAATCTCCCGCGGGCAATCCCAGTAGAATGGATCTGGCCAAGTGGCTCAACAGCCGGGAAAACCCGCTTATGGCGAGGGTCACAGCCAATACTGTCTGGCTGCACCTTTTCGGAAATGGGCTTGTTCCCTCGCCGGAAAACTTTGGCTCTCAGGGTCAGAGACCGTCACACCCTGAACTATTGAGCTGGCTAGCTGATTTCTTTATTAAAAGAGGATGGAGCCGCAAGGAACTGATCAGGAAAATCGTCACTTCCCAAACCTATCGTCAATCATCAAGACACCGGTTGGAGTATGCCAGCAGTGACCCTGACAACCGGCTTCTTCACCGGCAGAACCGTAAGCGTGTGGAAGCTGAAATCATTAGGGATCTGCACCTTTCCGTCGCAGGCCTCCTGAATACAGAAACGGGGGGAGAAAGCCAATTCCCTCCTATTCCTGCAGATGTTGCAGCTCAAAGCTTCGCTAATAACTTCAAATGGAATGTCAGCAAGGGTGGCAATCGCTATCGGCGGGGGATGTATACCTTCTTCAAACGTACCGCACCGGCTCCAAATCTTATGACATTTGACTGCCCGGACTCTAACACCTCGATTACTCAGCGAAACGTATCCAACACCCCTCTGATGGCGCTAACTACTCTTCAGAACATTGTTTTTCATGAGGCGAGCCAGGCCCTTGCACGGCGGATCGAAGAGAATCCTGCTCTCACTAACAACCAGCAGAGGATAGAGCACCTCTTCAAACTGACCCTGTCCCGGCTACCGGAACCTAAGGAGCTTGATATTGCCCTTGGCCTACTCAAGGAAAACCTTTCACACTACCTTGATCACCCCGATCAGACACTGGAGCTTTGTGGAGAAAGCAAGCCCATCCTGGCCGCTTGGACAGCTACCGTTCGGATCATCACGAACCTCGATGAGTTCATCACCTGCCCCTAGGCAGAATCCTCGCCATGATATCTCCTGAAGAATTCTACCTCCGGACTCGAAGAGATTTCCTCGCTACCTCGGCCAGCGGTCTGGGCGGTCTCGCACTCGCCCATATGCTTGGGTCAGATGCCCGTGCTGCCGAAAGCGCCTTCACCCATTTCGCTCCCCGGGCAAAACGCTGCATCTTTCTTTTCATGGCAGGTGCTCCCTCCCAACTGGATCTCTTCGACTACAAGCCGAAACTCAACGAGCTCGACGGGAAAAAAATGGATCCCTTGATCCTTGAGAAGATGCGCTTTGCCTTTCTCAAGAAAGAAAGTGCAACCCTCATGGGAAGCAAACGATCCTTTAGCCAGCATGGGCAGGCCGGCATGTGGTTCTCCGACCTCCTCCCTCATCTGGCCTCCTGCGCAGATGACCTCTGCATGATCAAAAGCATGCACACGACTCAGTTTAATCATCATCCCGGACAGCTGATGATGCAGTGTGGAGAACCGCACTTCGGACTTCCCTCGATCGGCTCGTGGCTGACCTACGGGCTGGGAAGTGAAAATGAAAACCTCCCGGGCTATGTCGTTCTCCTGGCAGGTCGTGGATCGAGCGGAGGAGCAACCCTCTATCAAAGCGGATTCCTTCCATCCAGCTTTGCCGGAGTACGTTTCCGTAACGGTGATGAACCTGTTCTCAACCTTCGCAACCCCGGGGGCATCTCTCCCGAAGTTCAGAGGCGGGGACTTGATGCCTTGCGCAAACTGAATGGGATTGCTCATGACGCTATCCGCGATCCAGAAATTGAGAGCAGGATCGCAGCCTACGAGCTGGCTTTCCGGATGCAGACCGCCGCACCTGAACTCGCAGACCTCTCAGGCGAATCTAAACAAACTCTAGACGCCTATGGCGTAAACCGTGATGACCCCGCCACCGGAGGAAGAGGGAAAGGCAGCTCGCGCACATGGAGCACCTTCGCGCGAAACTGCCTCCTGGCCAGACGCCTTGCGGAACGAGGTGTCCGCTTCGTAAACCTCATTCACGCGTCATGGGACCAGCACTCCAACCTCGACAACGAACTTGAATTTAACGCCGGAATGAGTGACCAACCGGTCGCCGCCTTGATCACTGACCTCAAGGAACGGGGCCTCCTCGACGAGACTCTTGTAGTCTGGGGGGGAGAATTTGGACGCACCCCCCTCGGCGAAAATCGCCCAGGCCGTAAGCCCAATACTGGACGCGATCACCATCCCAACGCTTTCACCATGTTCATGGCAGGCGGCGGGGTAAAACCCGGCTTCAACTACGGGGAAACAGACGACATCGGCTGGGAACCTGCTCATAACCCGGTTCACGTAAACGACTTCCACGCAACCCTGCTTCACCTTTTCGGCATAAACCATCTCAAGCTGACCCATCGCCACGGAGGCGCGGACAAACGTCTCACCAGCTTGACCCGGGAATCAAAGGTGATTCACGATTTACTGTCCTGAGCCCGCAAAAGAGAAGCTCCTTCCGGGCGTTCCGAAGCCGGACCCACCGTGTGTCCTCGCAATGGCTGACTACTCTCTTCACAGCAAAGCTGCCTCTATCA
>DFWB01000339.1:1109-4558 GCA_002380675.1 Akkermansiaceae bacterium UBA4145 | reverse complement strand
TGGGGGATGGCAGAACGGGCGACCTGGGATCTTTGCTCCAGTGGCCCAGGCGCTGGTGCAGCGAGGTTACGTCTGCATCGTTCCGGAATACAGGCTCAGTGGAGAAAAGCCATTTCCTGCTGCTGTGCACGATTGTAAGGCTGCCATTCGATGGGCTCGGGGAAACGCGAGGCGGTTCAAGATCGATCCGATGCGAATCGCGACAATGGGGGGGTCTGCTGGTGGGCACCTTTCCGGCTTTATGGGGGCGACCAATGGGATCGCTCGGTTTGAAGGAGAGGGTGATTACCGGACCGTCTCCTCGAGGGTTCAGGCCTCAGTGGTAATGTGTGGCCCCATGAGTCTTCTTCTTCCTCATATCGTGGAGCGCGTTGAGAAGGCAGCAGCCAAATCAGAAGGAGATGCCATTATGGCGTTCATGGGCGGAGCCCTGCCCGGGCAGAAAACGGGTATTTACAAAGAGGCATCTCCCCTGACCCATGTGGGCGAGCACTCCCCTCCAATGCTCTTTATTGATGGGGAGCTCGATCGTCCGGGGCTACGGCATGAGGAATTCAGGGCCCGCCTCACGGCTTACGGAATTCCCCATGACTTCCTTATTCTGCCCGGCGCTCCGCACCCTTTCTGGAGTATGAGGGAATGGTTCGTCCCCACCATTGAGGCCGTGGATGGATTCCTTACCAAACATATGCCTCCGAAAGGGAGGGATGGCTCTAAGTAGGCTCTTCCGGAGAGGGTTGGCCATACGGTTGTGACTTCAAAATCGGCGATAAGAAGGTATCAAGACCTCCAGCATGCGAATTCTAATTGCCTGCGATAAATTCAAGGGGTCCTTGTCGGCTCAGGAAGCCTGTGAGGCGTTGCGAGACGGTCTGGCGTCTGCGGATCCGTCCAGCGACCTGATTGTTTGTCCGGTCGCGGACGGAGGCGAAGGTTTTGCGGAAGCAATGGTGTTGGCGCGGGGAGGGCGATGGCACTGTTGTGAATCGCTTGATGCTCTGGGAAATCCAGTGAATGTGCGTTATGGAATGGTGTCCAATGAAGAGGGAGGAGATGAGGCGGTCATCGAGATGGCCGAGGCCAGTGGTTTGCATCGGATTCCGAAAGGATCTCGTGACCTCTTAAGGTCGTCCTCCCTCGGGACCGGATTCATGATCCGGAATGCTGTTCAGCAGGGAGTTCGGAGAATCCTTCTCGGTATTGGGGGAAGTGCAACAAACGATGGAGGGGTCGGAATGCTGGCGGGGCTTGGAGTAAAGTTTCTGGA
Organism: Akkermansiaceae bacterium UBA4145; assembly: GCA_002380675.1. GTDB lineage: Bacteria > Verrucomicrobiota > Verrucomicrobiia > Verrucomicrobiales > Akkermansiaceae > Roseibacillus_B. Next base: position 3,291 of record DFWB01000339.1, on the reverse strand, counting down.
TGACCGGGGTCGCGAACTGGAGCCCCTACCGACGTCGTTGAAGTCTCTGGGGGAAGTGGACACGACAGGAATGATGGAGATTCCTCTGATTGAGGTGGCTTGTGATGTGAAGAATCCCTTGCTTGGGACGAACGGTGCCACGATGGTCTACGGCCCGCAGAAGGGCGCGTCGGTGGGAGATCTGCATGTCCTGGAAGAAGGGTTAACCCGGTTGGTTGAGGTAACAGGCCTTGAGATGCTGTCCGAAACACCCGGAGCGGGTGCGGCGGGTGGTCTTGGATTCGGTTTGCTCGGATTTGCTGGAGCGCGCTTGCGCGACGGTTTCGGAATGGTCGCTGAAGCGCTTAAGCTGCCGGATCTTGTCGCTAGCAGCGACGTCGTGGTGACCGGGGAGGGGTCGATCGATGCACAAACCTTTCAAGGAAAAGCTCCGGGCGGAGTAGCGCGGTTAGCACGACAGCAGGGGAAGAAGGTGGTCGCGGTTGGTGGGCGGGTAGATTCTGTGTGCCGGGAACAGGATGTTTTTGATCGAATCCTCTCGCTCGAGACCTTTGGCGTCGAAGAAGAGCAGTCAATGCTCCGGGGCGGAGAATTACTCAGAGGTCTCGGGGTAGAGCTTCGAGAGGTGTTGCGCAGATTGGGTGAGTGATCGAGGCGCACTATGGACTGGATCTTTCCGAGGCATTACGTATGACGAGTCACGATGAGCACAGGTCCGGTTGAAGCGGTATTGTTGTTTGCAGGTCAGGGAGCACAGCGCGTGGGAATGGGCAGGGATCTCACCGAGGCTTACCCTTCGGCTGCGAGAGCCTTCGAAAGGGCAGATGCTGTTCTCGAGCGCTCGCTGAGTGCTCTTGTATTTGATGGTCCGGAGGAGGACTTGACGAAGACTGCCAATTGTCAGCCTGCCCTTTTCGTGCATGGACTTGCCCTCCTTGAAGTTCTTCAAGAAATGGTACCGAATCTGAAGCCGGTTGCCGCTGCAGGGTTGTCTCTCGGGGAGATGACGGCCCACACGGCGGCAGGTACTTTTGAGTTTGAGCAAGGTCTTCGTCTTGTGGCTCAGAGAGGTCTTTTCATGGATGAGGCTTGCGAGGCGACCGATGGGGCAATGGCGGCGATGATCGGAGGGGAAGAGGAGGCAGTGCGCCGATTGGCTGAGGCCTGTGAGGTGGATGTCGCAAATTTCAATTCGCCTGGGCAAATTGTTCTCTCGGGGTGCTCCGAGGGTATTGACCGGGCCGTGGCTCAGGCCAAAGAACATGGGATAAGGATGGGTCGGAAGCTCAAGGTGGCAGGAGCTTATCATTCCGCACTCATGACCGGTGCTCAGACCAAACTTGGTGAGGTGCTGGCCGGGGTCGAAGTGGGACAACCGGAGATCCCGGTGATCAGCAATTTCTCTGCTGCTGCGGCCTCAACTCCCCAGGAGATTCGAGATAGCCTGACCGCGCAGGTCACGGGTTCAGTGCGGTGGGCGGAATCCATGGATCTGTTGCTGTCCAAGGGTCACCGGCTTTTTGTTGAGCTCGGTCCAGGCAAGGTGCTGAGCGGCCTCATGGGGCGTATAGACAAGAACAAAGAGGCGGAGATTCTTGCAGTGGAGGACCGGGATAGTCTGGAAGAAGCGGCTGCCCGGCTCGCGAGTCTCGCATAAATATCGAGCTGATTTGAATCATGGAGCGGATTCCAGATTTTAGATTTGCCAGTCAGGCCTACTGCCCCTAGCTTTCGCGCCACTGAACGCGGAGCGGTAGTTCAGTTGGTTAGAACGCCGGCCTGTCACGCCGGAGGTCGCGAGTTCGAGTCTCGTCGGTCCCGCCATTTTACTCCTTGTAAATCAATGATTTACAAGGAGTAAAATGGCGGGACCGACGAGACTCGAACTCGCGACCTCCGGCGTGACAGGCCGTATGAGGCCTTTCCGTCCTATACTGTATCTTTCGTAGTATCTACCAAAAACAATGACTTAACCCAATAGACGCTAGGAATTGTCTGGTCTTTTTAGTGCTGTATCGGATGCCCCCGTTTGCTAATTGTTTGCAGATGGGGGGTATGTCTACTCGTATATGGGTTCGGCAAGAATGCGAAGGGGGGCTAAGGGGTTCGCCTAAGGAGGCGTGGGCGTGCAACAGATCGTTCGACTGTGTGCAAAGAGAAAGCCCCCGGCTAACTGTGTGTT
>DFWB01000339.1:0-931 GCA_002380675.1 Akkermansiaceae bacterium UBA4145 | reverse complement strand
GGACAATTATGGGTTTACCGTATTGTAAGGCCACTAATTACAATAAAGAATGCAAAGACATAAGGCGTCAATTTTTGATTTTGTTATTGACCCCAAGCACAATTGTCTCCCCATTTAGAATTATTAACCTTTCCCAAATAATTAATATGAGCTANNAAAGCCCCCGGCTAACTGTGTGTTAACCGAGGGGCTTTACATTACGAATCGCTTTAAAAGCGAAGTAAGAAGTTTTTAGTATCCTACCATAGAGAGTCTTTTTCATATGTATGCAAATGAAGAGGCATCGCAACCGACAGGTTTGCTTTTATAGTAGAATCAAAAGACACTATCAACAATTTTACAGCCTCTTCAAATGTCATAACAGGATCGAAAGCTCGGACAATTATGGGTTTACCGTATTTGGTTTCCCCAATTAGAATTATAAACATTTCTCGGTTTGAATTATTGTCCCCATTCGCAACTGTTTCCCCACTTAGAATTATTAACCCTTCCCAAATAATTAATATGAGCTATGTAAGCAGCTAAAAATGGATGAACGTCGGCGCCCTTTAAAGCGCTAAACCACTGAGAGTCATTTACATAGTCAGACGCAGTTGGATAGGCCATCCCAGCACCATAAATGTGTTTGTTATTTTGGACGATATCAGCGGCTGTTAAAGAAATACCCTCATCGATTGCGCTAATCATACGGGCCCGTTCAAATTTCCCAATGCAATCACCACCGGCGTCACAAAATTTGCTATAGGTAAGCGAATCGAGGGCTTCCTGCATCGCTTCTGGCGAGATCGAATCGCAATTTCCTGCATCCGTTCCTGCTAACGCCGTATCATTTTCTTCTTGAAGTGTAGCATTCTCAGAGGCTAACGTCGTATTTTCTTCTACAACCGCGTCATACTCGGCCTGCGTAACCATTCCTTCCGTTGCAGATGCT
>DFWB01000147.1 GCA_002380675.1 Akkermansiaceae bacterium UBA4145 | reverse complement strand
TCAGCGGCAAATCCTTACTCATCACCGGCGGAGCTGGTTCCCTCGGAAAAGAATTGACCAGAACCATCCTATGAGTTGACCGAATCCCAGACGGCATCCCGAATATTTCGTCGCTCCCTCTTTGCCTCGGCTGATATCAAGACTGGTGAAGCCCTTACCGCACAGAACGTGCACTCCGTCCGACCGGGCAATGGACTCGTCCCCAAACACCTTCCGCAGGTCCTGAGGAAAAAGGCTACTCAAGACATCCCTCTGGGCGCGCCCTTCGATTGGGACTTACTCGACTGAGGACACCTCAACACCCCTGCCCCCGAAACCGCTCCATGCTATTTGCCGGACCCCTTCCAGTCCCGCCAGAGCCACCGCATGGTCTCTGGGAAAATTGCTCCTCCGTGCTTCCCACTGTGCCCCCCTTTGCCCCAGACCGTCTTCAAGTCATACTTGCGGAACTTAAGAGCCTTCTCCATCTGAAGATTACTCAACCACCAATTCCCATGGGCGTTATCCAAATCGTTGGAACCATCCTGCAGGAACACACGCAACGGCTTTTTCTCTCCCTTTCGGATCAAGGCCGGATAGACATGGCCGCCGCGGATATTGGTAAAACTCCCGATGTGGCTCACGACCTTTCGGAAGAGGTCTGGCCGCTGCCAGGCAGCCGTAAAGGCACAGATCCCTCCCGAACTCATTCCGCAGATTGCCCGCATGGAGGGGTCTTCTGAGAGATTGTGATCCTTGCTGACCTCTTGGAGAATTTCCTTCTCGAGGAAGGTCACATAATCGGCATTGAGAGAGTCGTATTCCACACTCCGGTTCCTTTTCGCCCCCTCCGGAGCTTTCCAACCCTGCCGGCCCTCAAATTTATCTGTAAAGAGTCCCGGATTGAGAAAAATCCCGATCGTCACCGGCATAGCGCCCTGGTGAATCAGGTTGTCAAATACGACGGGCACGCGCAGGTCACCCTCCTCGCTCACGTAGGCATGACCGTCCTGAAACACCATCAGGGCGGCAGGCTTGGCGCCGTCATATTGCGCGGGAACATACAGATACCACTGCCGCAAGGTGCCATCGAGGATGGTGCTTCTCCACTCATGCCGGGTCACCTTGCCCCTGGGAATACCATCCTGACGCTTCGAATCGGGTCCGAGATCAAAAGATGGTTGTTTCTCCTCGTCGCCATGAAGCGGGGACAGACAGTTGCAGATCAGGAAGAGGGCGACGACGTTTTTACGACTCATGGAAAGGGACCCGGACTGTATCCGGAGCACTCACTTCTAATACCCTCTTGCTGGAGCGCACTGAAAAACTGTCCGACACAGCTCATGTCGCGATGGCATCCGTCACCGATATGGCTCTCGGATGAGCCTTTCTGCCACACTTCCTTCCGGAAATGAGGAGCCCTTTTCCAGCGAGGCGCGATCGATTTTGCTTTTTCAAGCCGCACTTGCGCCTTAAAAGCTAGAAAACCAGCATCTTATTCTGGGGGTGAAACCTCGATCTCTGCCTCCTCTGAACGAGATGCTATTTCTACACGAAGGCACGCAGCGCCCCGGAAATTTTATGAGAACACTGTTTTCCCTTATCCTCTTGCTTACCGCCAGCAGCATCCTGCTCCCCGCTGGGCCGCTCCTCAAAGTCAGTTCCTCGACTCTGACCCCTTCCACGACCTTCAAACTGATCTTCGACAAGGCGATGGTTGAAGAGGACCAGGTAGGCAAGCCCAGCCCAAATACTCTGATGCGAATTGAGCCTGCACTGGCTGGCAATCTGACCTGGGTCTCACCCAATAGCGCCCATTTTGAGCGCACGGACATTCCCAAAATCGCCACGACCTATCATTTCTCCCTTGAGCCGGGGCACAAGTATCTGGACGGAACAGACATTCCCGAAACCCGCTTCCGATTTCTCCGGACAGCCGCCTTTCAACCTCTGGTGAATTACTGGCGGGGTGATCTGCGTCACCCTGTATGCTTTCTGAGGTTCAACGATGTGGTTGATCCCTCAACCGTCACTTCTCCAATATTTTTTACCGACAAGGGAGGGGCGAAAGTTGAGGCAATAGTCCGAAGAGGCCTCTATCGTGATCTCGGAAATAGCACTGCCCTCGGACCTGATTGGGAACAGTATTTTCAATCATGGAAGGCCCCAGCACCCGGTGGGGTTGATCCTGCAACCGAGATCGCTACCGCACTCACCATCTCCCCGGTGCAGCCCCTGCCGGTCGGCGAGGATTGGAAGCTTGTCCTCGGCGCTGGGGTAAAAAACAGCTCTGCCACTGCTGCGACCACCCGACTCATTGCGCGCTCGATCGGGACTGTCAAAAAATTTGAGGTCACCTCTATCCGGGCTATCACTCAGCTCGATGCCAAGCCCTACCTGAGTATCAGCCTTTCCAAGAAACTTCCTGAGAATATCACCGCGTCGGATCTCACCGACTTCATTGCTGTGGAGCCCGCTCCTGCCAACATGACTCTCGAGGCGGGCCGCTCCCTGGTCTCGATCCGGGGAGACTTTCCCGGAAACTCCAAGTGGAAGGTCACCGTCAAACAGGGGATCACCGCGGCGGACGGATTAATCATGCCTCAGTCAAAGAGCATGGTGATTCAATTCAAGCATCTGCCTCCCATCCTCGCCGCTCCGAGCTACGCCGCTGCTCAGCTAGCCACCGGAAACCGAACCTACAGTATCAGAACGGTGAACATCGCGAGTGCCAGGATACGGGCCAAGCGCCTGACCGGCAGAGACGCGGTGCGCACTCTTCAGGGCTATCGTCACTACAGTGGAAACGGCCCGGGGAGCAAACGCATCAAGCAGCGTCACGCTCTTCCCTGGTCTCTCGTGGCGGGAGAAACGGTTTACGACAGCTCCATTGAGCTGGAAAACGCCTACGACACCACGGCTCCCATCGAGATCAACTGGAACGACATCCTGGGAAAGGACAATGCCCCCGGCCTGCTTTTCCTTTCCATCGAGGCCGACCCCAAGCCCGGAATGGTGAGCTCCTACCAGAGAAAAAAGTCCACCCAAGCCTACATCCAGATCACTGATATCGGACTGGCATGGAAAATTAATGAGAGTGACGCCTTTCTCTATGCCTACTCCTGTGAGACTGGCGCCCCGCTTGCGAATGTCACTCTCGATGTCTTCGGCGAAGATGCGGCTCCCTTGCAATCAACTCAAACCAACGAGTCTGGGGTTGCCCTCCTTCCCCGGTCCTCCGAGCAGCGCCACTTGAGAGCTTCCCTCGGTCCGGACCACTTCATCATAGATTTCGATAGTAGCCTCCCCACCGTTTCCATGTGGCGCTTTCCCGTGAATATTGAGTGGGAACCTGCGCTCCCTCATAAACGGACAGCCCTGCTCTTCACCGACCGAACTCTCTACCGTCCGGGAGAAGAAGTTCACCTTAAGGGACTCGTCCGCAGGATCAGGGAAAATCGCAGCGTTCATGAAGAGAGCAGAGAAGCGCAACTCCAGATCTTTGATTCCTCTGAGCGCATCCTTGAGCAACGGGACATCACTCTTTCTGACAAGGGCAGCTTCCACCACAGCTTCACCCTGCCTCCGGAAACAGTTGGCTCATTCAGGATCGAACTTCTCTGGCCCGAGGAGGTCGCCGCCGCAGCGGGGATGGAAAATTGGTATGACCGTAGAGCTCACCTCAGCAGCGCCCAATTTGTCCATATGATTGCGGTTCAGGACTTCCGCCGAAACGCTTTTGCCACCGAGGCCCAGTTCATCAAGCCCGTTGAAGACAACACCTCCCGGTTATCACTCCGTGCAAACTACTTCCAAGGGCAGCCAGTCGCCGGAGGGGAGGTGGAGTGGTTTTACCGCAGTAAGGAGGCCGGGTTCTACCCAGCTCTCTTTCGTGATTTTCTTTTCTGCGACCACCGAACCTACGACCCTTATTACTGGTCACACTATTTCGGTTATGGCGAAAGCTCCTACCGGCGCTCCTTTGGGAGCAAGGATGGCAAAGCCCGTCTCAGTGAGAAAGGCGAAGCAATCCTGACTTTCGATCTGGCAGAGATCGAATTCCCTTCACCACGGACAGTTACCGTGACCAGTGAAGTCCGCGATTTACGCAATCAAACCCTATCCGTTGAGGCGTCCACCACCATTCATAGTTCAGACTACTATGTTGGCATTTCTCGTCTCGACAAACTCGTCCGAGTTGGGGACGAGGTCGACCTTCGGGCGATTATCGTCGACTCCAAGGGGAGTTTAGTCACGGGGGCGCCCATCGATTTCACTCTTCAGGTCGACCGCGAAGTCCACGAACAGATCAAGACCCGAACCGCTAATGGAACAATTGCTGTGCGCAACGAGAGGCGTATCGAATCCGTAGTCGAAGGCCAATCCGTGCGGGTCTCGCCCGGGAACAAGGCCGGGACCATTCTCCCCTTCAAGCCCAAGCTGGCAGGCCACTATATCCTGACCCTCTCCGGCACCGACTCCAAAGGGCGCCCAATCCGTACTGCGGTGACTCAGCACGTCTACGGCTCAAAAGAATACCCGTGGGCTTATGAGAATGGAATGCTCATCAAACTCATCCCTGAGAAGAAACTCTACCAACCGGGCGATACTGCTCGCATCCTTGTCCAGTCCCCCATCGAAGGCACGGCCCTCGTCACCCTAGAGCGCGAAGGCGTCTACCGACACGTCATCACGGAGCTTACCACGGAGAATCCAGTGGTGGAGGTGCCCCTCACTCACGAGGATGCCCCCAATACGTTTGTGTCCGTCCTCGTCATCAAAGGAGCAAGGGACAATCTCCGGAAGCACAAGGAGCCGATTCTACGTCTTGGCTACTGTGAACTGGCTGTCGAAGTCGTCCGAGAGCGTCTCAATATTAGTCTCGAGACTCAGGAAAGCTCCTACCGTCCCGGGGACGAGATCACCATCGAGGGACTTATCAGCAATCGTGAAGGAGACCCAGTTGGAGGTGCCGAGGTCACTGTTTATGCCGAGGATGAAGGGACTCTCGCAGTTGCTGGCTACATCAATCCCGACCCAATGGGCCATTTCTACTCGCCCCGTAGCCTCCGCACTGAGGCCGGCACGTCCCTTGGCAAAATCCTCTCCGAAAATCCCGGGCAACGGCATTCCTTCAACAAGGGATTCTTTATTGGTGGAGGCGGAGACCTGATGGACCTCTTCGACGGAAAGGGGCCGCGCAGGAACTTCAATCCGTGTGCCGTCTGGATGCCTGCCCTGACGACGGATCAGGAGGGGCGTTTCAAGGTTCAATTCACAGCCCCCGATACTCTTACTCGCTACCGGGTTATCTCCGTGGCTCATCACGGGGCTGCGCACTTCGGTCGAACGGTATCCAGTGTGACAGTGAACAAACCCCTCATGCTCGAACCGGCTGTTCCGCGATTCGCCCACGAAGGCGACCAACTACAGCCTTCGGTCCTCGTTCAGAACTCCAGTCCGTACACCGGAACATGGGATATTTCCCTCAAGGTTGGAGGGCGCACTAAGTTTACAAAACATGGTGAGAAGAGCCAGACCACGCCTGTCACTATCCCCGCTGGGGGTAATGCCACCGTGACTTTCGACCTCTCCTTCAGTGAAACTGGAGAGGCGGACTGGCAGTGGACAGCCATTCCCCGCTCCCTCGAGGGCCAGGAGCTAGACGACAAGCTGCGCCGGGACCTCTCGGATGCGGTCATCAGCCAGTTCTCTATCGAGTATCCGGTCCCCCTTCTCAAGGAGACACAGTTCATTAAATTTGACGACCCGGGTAAGCAGCATGATCTGCTGAACGGACTATCCGAAAATCTTCTAGAGGGCCGAGGTGCTATCGAGCTGGAGTTCGGGCGCTCCATGCTCCTTGAGGCAGGAGAAGCACTGGATTTCCTCCTCCACTATCCCTACGGCTGTGTGGAGCAGACTACCTCAAGCACAATTCCCTGGATCGCGGCCCTGAACCTGCAGAAAAAGACCCCCGCATTCCGGGGCAAGAAGGAGGGTGAAATCCGCCAGAGTATTCAGGCAGGTGTCAACCGGCTCCTCTCCATGCAGTGTGATGATGGAGGGCTTGCTTACTGGCCGGGTGGCAAAAGCTCGGAAACATGGGGATCAGCTTATGGGGGTATGGCTCTTCTCCTCTGCCGCGAAGCAGGGGCGAACGTCCCCGAGAGTGCACTGGAAGGGCTTCGCCACTACCTCACCGCTACATTACGGGGCATTGTCAGTTCCAAGGACTGGAGGGAGATCGAAACGGCCTGCCGAAGCTGCTACACCCTCGCGCTCGGGGGCTCTCCCCAGGTCGCCTACCAGAACAAATTGCTTGAGACCCCCGAGCTCCTCACCCCTACTTGCCTGAGCTTCCTCTCTCTCGCGGTTGCAAAATCCGGTGGAGACGACGCCCTGTCCCGTGCGCGGGACATTCTCTCCCTCGAGGTGGCACAACCGGACACCGGGAACTATTTCATGAGCTACCG
>DFWB01000145.1 GCA_002380675.1 Akkermansiaceae bacterium UBA4145 | reverse complement strand
GAGCACACCCTCAACGAGAGCTATTTGGTGGGCCGATTCGCGATCGAACTGTCTCCCACAGCTCCTCCCGCACCAGCCTCCAAGCCTGCTGAAATTGTCAAACCCCGTAAAGGCAGGGTGATGGTGATGAAGGAGCTTCCCAAGCCTCGATCGACCTTCCTCTTCACCCGCGGCGACTTTACCCGCCCTCATAAGGAGTCAGGCGAAATCGCCCCGGACACCCTCTCACAGATTCGCCCTGCTCTCGGAGAATCACGCGAACGCCCCACGCGGCTCGAGCTGGCCCGCTGGCTGGTTCATCCCGAGAATCCGCTTACTCCACGCGTAACCGTCAACCGGATCTGGATGCGCTACTTCGGACGCGGTCTCGTGGAAACAGAGGAAGACTTCGGAACCCAGGGAAGCCCCCCCAGTCACCCCGGTCTGCTCGACTACCTGAGCCAACGTTTCGTGGCTGAAGGCTGGTCGACGAAGAAGATCCATCGCCTTATCGTCACCAGCAAGACCTATCAGCGCTCCTCGCATGCCCGGCCCGACCTCGTGGAGGTCGACCCGGGCAACTATCTTCTGGCCCACCAGAACCGGATCAGGCTCGATGCCGAGATTGTGCGTGATGCTGCTCTCTGCGCCAGCGGACTGCTCGCCCCGAAAATTGGCGGGCCCGGTGTCTACCCTCCGCAGCCCCCGGACATCTACGCCTTTACGCAGAGCAGGAAGACCTGGAAGACCAGCACGGGAGAAGACCGCTACCGGCGCGGCATGTACATCTTCTTCTACCGAAGCGCTCCCTATCCCCTTCTGCAAACCTTTGACGCCCCCGACTTCCAGACCACCTGCACGAGACGAGTAAATTCAAATACGCCTCTTCAGGCTCTCACTGTGGCCAACGATCCCGCCTTCCTCGAGCTCGCTCAGGGATTAACCGAACGGCTGCTGCGTGAATTACCCTCCGCCGATATCACCGCCCGCATTAAAAGGGCATATCAGCTCGCGCTCTCCCGTATTCCCAGCGAGGTGGAACACAAGCTCCTCACCGATTACTTTGAAGCGCAAGCCGCCGACTTTGCCAATGATGCAGTGGCCGCAGGAAAGTTAACCACTCCCGCGATGAAGGCGGGCCCGGAATCTTACGCCCGGAGCGCAGCACTCGTGTGCGTAGCCCGAGCGATCCTCAACACTGACAATTTCATTACGCGCGAATGAACGATCACGATCACGTCAAAAACTGGCTGGCAGAGCCTACGCGGCGGCACTTCTTCCGCGACTGTGGAGTAGGCCTGGGGACCATTGCCTTGAATTCACTGCTCGGGCAGTTGCAGGCCCGTCACCTCCCGGTCATCGATCCTGCCCAACCCATGGACGCCCGCATTCCACCCCTGCAGGCGAAGGCCAAAAACGTTATCTTCCTTCATATGGCTGGTGCTCCCAGCCAGCTCGAACTTTTCGAAGACAAGCCGAAGCTGCGTGAGTTCCATGGTAAGACGCCCCCCAAGAGCCTGATGGAAGGCAAACGCTTCGCCTTCCTCAAGGGTAATGAAACGCTCCTCGGCAACTCACGCCCGTTCCTACGCCACGGACAGTGCGGGATGTCCCTGAGCGATCAGATCCCACACCACCGCAAGATCGTAGATGAGGTAGTATGGCTTCGTGGGATGACCACTGATGTCTTTAACCACGGCCCGGCAAAGCTCTTCATGAACACCGGCTTCCAAGCTCCGGGGCGTCCGAGCATGGGCTCCTGGATAACCTACGGCCTTGGCAGTGAGAACAACAGTCTCCCCGGATTCGTGGTTCTGCAGAGCGGGCCGCGGGGACCACGCGCAGGCAATTCGCTCTGGGCCAGCGGGTTCCTCCCAACATCCTTCCAGGGCGTGCCTTTCCGCGGCAAGGGTGACCCCATCCTCCACCTGCGGAGCCCGGAGGGAATGAACCGGAAACGCGAGCGCAGGTTCTACGACGCGGTGGGCGCCCTCAACCGCGCCCGCCTGGAAGCAACTGGCGACCCCGAAATCCTGACCCGACTCAATGCCTATGAGATGGCCTACCGGATGCAGAGCAGCGCTCCCGAGCTGATGGATTTAAGCAAAGAGTCCTCCCGCACCCTCGATCTCTATGGGGTGACTCCGGGCCAGCCATCCTATGCCTCTAATTGCCTGCTTGCCCGCCGTCTGGTCGAGCGCGGAGTCCGCTTCGTACAACTCTACCACAGCAATTGGGATAGCCATGGCGGCCCGGGCGAAACCCTCTCCAAAGACTTCGAAAAAGTCTGCAAGTCAGCCGATCAGGCCAGTGCTGCCCTCGTCCTCGATCTCAAGGAGCGGGGCATGCTCGAAGACACCCTTGTCATCTGGGGCGGGGAATTCGGCCGCACCCCTATGGGAGAAAACCGCAAGACTACAGGACGCGATCACCACATCGACGCATTCACCATGTGGATGGCTGGAGCCGGATTGAAGAAGGGCTACATCCATGGTGAGACCGACGAACTTGGCTTCGGTGTCGTGAATGGCAAAGTTCACGTTCACGATTTGCACGCCACTCTCCTGCATCTGCTGGGTTTTGATCACGAACGGCTCACCTACCGCTTTCAGGGACGAGACTTCCGGCTCACCGACGTGCATGGCCGCGTGGTAAATGAAATTCTGGCCTAGATCTCCTGTGCCAGAGGATTCTCATGCTGCAACATTACCACATGCCACCCTTGCGAAGGATCGGCAATCAGGTTTGA